>JALNXV010000191.1 GCA_023230175.1 Candidatus Cloacimonadota bacterium | reverse complement strand
GCTTGCACATTGTTTTGTTGTGCGAGCATCCTTGCTTGCACATTGTTTTGTTGTGCAAGCATCCTAGCTTGCCCTTGTTTTTCAACAAGCCGGGAACTCGTAGAACAATATTTGATATTATTTAATAGCCTTATTTATTTTAATTATAATTACTCTTTAAGGGACCTCCAGGATGGAAAAAAGCATCTTGGAGGTCGCCTGTACTTTTTTTAATAATTCAAGCAAAGTATTAGATAAAAAAAGCCTTTTGTTGTTAATTACAAAAGGCTTAATATCTTAATATAATATTTATTCGTTCATATATCGGCAGATACCTCGAGAAGAATTTTTTACAAAGTTAAGAAATATTTTTTGTTCTGTTGTTAAATCTGTCATTTTGTCAGCTTCAGTGATAGCTTGAGAAACATTCATTTTTGATAGGTAAAATAGCCTATACATTTTTTTAATAGCTTCAATTTTTTCAGCAGAAAAGCCTTTTCTTGAGAGACCGACAGAATTTAAGCCAACAATCTTATATTTTCCCATACCTTGACCGCGAGTATATGGAGGAACATCTTTTTTTACTCCTGATCCACCACCAACAAAAGCATACTCACCGATTCTAACGAATTGGTGAATAGCGGTTACGCCACCAATGACAACAAAGTCATGTAAATGCACGTGACCAGCAAGATTGGCTGCATTTGCGATAACTATATTACTGCCTACTTGGCAATTATGAGCGATATGAGCATAAGCCATAATCAAGTTATTTGAGCCGACAACAGTATTTTCGTCAAGTGTTGCAGATAAGTGAATAGTTGAAAATTCACGGATATGGTTGTTATCGCCGATGATTAATTTAGTTGGTTCACCTTCGTATTTTAAATCCTGAGGAGGTAATCCAATGCTAGCAGATGGGTAAATTTTATTGTTTTTGCCAATGGTAGTTCTTCCGTCAATAACAGCGTGGGTCATAACTTCGGTATAATCGTCAATTTTTACATATTGTCCAATGACCGCATAGGGTCCGATAATTACATTTTCACCAAGCTCAACATCAGGATGAACTATTGCAGTAGGATGAATTTGCACCATAATAGCCTCTTTTTATTTTTTCATTACTTTTGCCATAAAATCACCTTCGCACACTTTATCATTGCCTACGTAAGCTTCACCATGCATTTTAGTGAGAAAGGTTTTCATGGAAGTACACTTGAGTTCGAATCTTAAAGTATCTCCGGGTAAAACAGGTTTTCTAAATTTCACATTATCAATTGAAGCAAAGTAAGCGACATAATCTTCCGGGTTTTCCATAGTGTTTAGGAGCATAATACCTCCTGTTTGAGCCATTGCTTCAACAATTAATACTCCCGGCATTACGGGATGATTGGGGAAATGTCCTTGGAAGAAGGGTTCATTTATGGTGACATTTTTGATTCCTATGATACTTTCACCCGGTTTGAATTCAATGATTTTGTCAACGAGTAAGAATGGGTATCTATGAGGTAATATTTTTTGGATAGCATTAATATCAAAGACAACATCATTTAATTTTTTGTTTTGATAGATTTTTTGTAATTCTTGTTTTTTTTGTATTTGTTTTAATTTTTTAACAAGTTCGACATTGGTTTTATGACCGGATCTTGCTGCTAATATATGACCTTTAATCGGCATACCGAGCAAGGCAATATCTCCGAGTAAATCTACAACTTTATGTCTGACAAACTCGTTATAATATCTGACGTCAGTAGTATTTAATAAACCTTTTTCATTTACTTGAATTTCTTCTTGATAGTTAAAAAGGGTTCTTAATTTTTTTATTTCGTCTTTATCTTTAATCGGGTCAGCTAAGACAAGGGCATTGTTTAAAGATCCTCCTTTGATAAGACCGGCTTCTCTTAAGGCAAGGATTTCGTGCAAGAAACAGAAGGTACGTGCATAAGAAAATTCTTTTTCAAAATAGTCTAAGCTTGGTAGCCAAGTATATTGTGTGCCGAGATGCTTGTGTTGAAATTCTATCATAAAGGTGATTTTGAGTTCATTTGAAGGTACAATTACAACATCAACGTTGTCTTCCGGAGCGGAAAAAGAGATGGGTTCATCAAAGATAAAGTATTCACGAATTTCGTCTTGTTCGACAATTTCAGCTTCTTTTAATAATTTAAAAAAAGGGTTAGCACTCCCATCAGCAACAGGTACTTCAGGCCCGTTGACTTCGACAGTTATGTTGTCAATGTTTAGTGCTTTGATAGCAGCCAAGACGTGTTCAACTGTAGAAATAGAGCCAATACCTTTTATGCCAATGGTAGTCCCTCTTGATATATCAATGACATAATCAATAGTAGCGGGGATTTTAGGGCAGTTTTCTAAATCAGTTCTGATAAAGATAATACCTTGATTTTTTTCTGCAGGTTTAAAAACAATTGTGGTGATTTCTCCGGTATGAAGTCCTACACCTGTATAGGTGGTTTGATTTGCGATAGTTTGTTTATATTCTTTCATTTTTAATTCTCTTTCATCAATTTTTTGACATAACGCACAACTGTAGGTAAGTCTTTAAGTGAATAAATTATCTTTTTCTGTTCGTATGCAGAAATTGCCGGAGTGCCGAAATATTGTCCGGTTGGAAGTGAATTTGCAACTCCGGATTGTGCGGCAATTAATGTACCGTCATCAATTTTTAGATGACCACCAACTCCAACTTGACCCGCAAGATAAACAGTTTTACCTATGTGAGTATTACCGGCTAATCCTACTTGAGCACATAAAATGCTGTGTTCTTCGATAGTGCAGTTATGTCCGACTTGAACTAAGTTATCAATCTTGGAATTTGATTTTATAATAGTTGAGCCGATTGTAGCTCTATCAATACAAGTATTTGCTCCAATCTCAACATCATCTTCGATTACAACATTACCTACTTGAGGTATCTTTACTTGATTTCCATCAATAAGAGTATATCCAAAACCATCTGCCCCAATAACCACACCTGAATGTAAGATGGAGTTATTACCGATTTTACAATTTTCATATACAGTGACGTTTGAATATATTTTAACATTTTCTCCAATACATACATCATTCATAATAACTACATTAGATCCTATGTATGAGTTATTGCCAATTTTTACATTATTTCCAATAACAGCAAAGGGTGCTATGTGTACATTATGACCTATTTTAGCAGAATTTGATATGTCTGTATTGGGTGAAATTGTAGGAATAAAGGATTTTTTCTCTTGCTCGAGATACCATGTTAGGATTGTCATAAAAGATAGATATGGTTTATCCACTTTTATAAGAATTTGATTTTCTTTTTCGTTTAAATCTAAGTCTCGTGGAACTAAAACAAAGCCTGCTGAAGATATGTTAAATTTATCTTTATATTTGATATTTTCATAAAAACATAAAGAATTTTTGTTTGCTTCATCAAGTTCAGCTACATTATTTATTGTTTTATCAGTTTGAGAGTTGCATTTACCTTGAGTTATGGCTAAAATTGTATCTAATGAAATATTAAATTTCAAGAGTCTCATTATTATTCAACTTTATTCATTTCAACGATTAATTGCTGTGTTATGTCCATATTAGGTTTAGCCCAAAGAACACTGCCTGCAGCAATATCAAAGATCATTGCATAGTTTTCATCAATAGCAACTCTATCAATAATTGCTCTGAGTTTTTCCATAATTGGAGCTAAGAGTTCAGCATTTCTTCTTGCTGCGAGACCATCTTCGCCGTAGATATTTTCGAGTTGAGTTTGACGTTCTTTTAATTTTTCAGTAATTCTTGCTTCAGCTTCTTTTTTACCTGTTTCTGAAAGTGTTAATTTCCTTGTTTCATATTCAGTTTCAAGTCTTTGAATCTCTGCAGTTAAATCATCAATTTGCTTGTCCCAATTAGCTCTGTCTTGTTGAAATAGCTCTTGAGCTTCTTTGGTATCATTACATTCTGTCATAATTCTATTACTATCAATGTAAGCAAGCTTTACATTTTGTGCTAATAGACCAAATGTGAATCCTAATAGAAGCATAATTATTAAAATTATTTTTTTCATTGTTTCCTCCAATTTTATTAACTTAAAAATTATTACGAACCATAAAAAAAGATATTACAAAAAAGGTCAATCAAAAAATCAATAAATAGTGAATTGTAGTTTTATTTGTAAGCATATTTAATACTATTGATTAATGGGATTCTACGGATTATTGATATATTGTTATGATTTTTATCAACTTTTTAATTTATAAAAAGATAATAATATAAAAAAATCATTGACATATTGATAAGGTTTTTTATACAATAAATAAAAAAAAATCTTGGAGGCTGAAATGTCGAATCAAGGATCACTCCCTATCATTCAAGACGCAGATCTTAATAAGAAAATCGTCTTGGTCAGGGTTGACCATAATGTTGTGAAAAAAGGTAAGATAAAAGATACTTACCGAATTGATGCAACTATCCCAACTATAATTCACATTTTGAAAAAAGGTGGAAAACCAATTTTAATGACTCATATCGGAAGACCTAAAGATAAGAAAACAGGTAAAATAACTATTTCACCGGATGAAGATGTTAAACCCATTGTTGAATATCTTGAGTATAAATATGGTTTACATTTTATCATTCCGGAATGTGTAAAATTAGAAGATAATGGATATGTCGGCTTAGATACCTCAATAAATTTTAACCTCAAAGACCTTAAAGCCGGTAAATTTGATGGTATTTATTTACCTAATACAAGATTTTTTATTGGAGAAGAAGATAATGGTAAATATAAAAAAGATTTTGGTAAGCAATTAGCCGGTTTAGCAGAAGTCTTTGTTAATGATGCTTTTGGATCATGGCAACCTCATGCTTCTACTGTAACTCCTGTCGAATATCTACCATCTTATGCCGGACTTTTAATGCAAAAAGAGATTAAACATTTATCCGCTATCTTTACGCCTAAAAAACCTTTAACTGCTATCATTGCCGGTGCTAAATTTGATACTAAGATTAAACCTCTCGAAGCACTGCTACATAGTGCAGATAATCTTATTCTTGGCGGTGTTATCTTTAATGCATACCTCGCTACTAAATATAACCTGCAAATTAAGGGTATCAGTGATGAAGACATTCAAATTGCTGAACGTTTTGTTAAATTAGCAGAAAGATATCCGGATAAAGTCATCGAACCTGAATTTATTGTTGAATCCGATACTTTAGAAGATAAAATTGAAGGTCAATATCGTGTTCATAAGATTTCAGATTTACAACCCGGTACTAAGTTAAATTATATCTTAGATATTGCTAAAGAATCATATTCTAATGAACAACTTAAGAAAACTATTATGCGTACAGGTACCTTTTTTGTGAATGCTGTGATGGGCTTAACACCTTATTTTACCGAAGGAACTATTGGATTATATTCATTGATTGATAGAAATAAGCACGCTTTAAAACTTTATGGCGGAGGAGATACTTTACAAGAATATAAGCTTTTATTGCCTGAAATGTATTGGTCAAGCATTGACGAACATAATTATTACTTTTTTACCGGTGGCGGAACTATTTTGACTGCTATTGAACACGGGTCTCCCTGGAAATTAGATACTATAGAGACTTTAGTTGATAAAGTAAAAACTTTTTAAAAATAATAAAAAACGCTCCCAAGAGGGAGCGTTTTTTTATCAATTAAATCTTATTTAAATGAGTACCTTATTACACCTTTATCTCTACTGGCAACATATAAATCATCTTGATAAAACTGAACTTTATAAAGATATCCAATCTCACTCATTAACTTTCTTTCTAATAACTTAGGAGATAATATATCACTAATATCATATATATATAAACCACCGGTATTAGAGGCAACTGCTAAGTGATTATTATGTATATCTATTGATACTGCTTCTCCGGACATATTATAAGAATTCTCCAGTAAAACAGGATTTGTAATGTCTGTAATATCTACTAATTGTAAACCTTGATGTAAATCAGCAACATATACAATATTATCTTTAACAACTATTGATTGTGCATCACCCGGTGTGTCAACTTGACTTATGAGATTATTTATGTCAGACTTATCAATGATATATACCCCTCTTTGTCCCATTGCTGTTATGATATGAGTATCTGTTAAAACTATTTTATTGATGGCATTAGGTACTTCTGCTAAAGACATTTGTCCAATAATATCATTTGTATTAATATCAAAAGTTGTAGTACCAATTTGATTTTTGTTACTCTGGAATCCGGCAAAAAAAACATCTATTTTATTAGAACTTGTATTGATATTGAATATAAAATCTCTTATATGAGACATATTATTTAATTTAAGTTTTTCGACAATTTGATAATCTTCAATGTTATTTGAAAGATTAGAAAGTGACAAGTAATGTAATTTATGCTTATCAGATATAGTCCTATCAAAAAATAAAATACAATTATCTTCAGAATTGTATCTTACAATAATTGTTTTTCTTAATTGACCTGTTTCAGGTAATTCATCAATACTTATATACTTTTCTCCGGTATTACGATTGAAAATGCTTAAACCAACTAAATCTTCTGCAACTATTACACATTCATTTGAAATATCAATATCTACAGGTTGTCCTGTTATATTGTAGGTTTGTACTTTCTGTAAAATGCTTTCATCTTGTGGAGTGTAAGGATCATTTGCCTTAGAACAAGCATTTAAAAGCAACATAACTGATATAATTAACATTAACGTTTTTTTCATATCTAAAACTCCTCGAAATATAAATTATTTTTTAACAAATTTGGTTTAAATCTCATTGTACTTGATACCTAACTATCCCACGAGATTTACTACTGATATATAATTCGTTTTTGAAAAACAAGACTTTATAAACATATCCGATTTCATCTTCATTAAGATTATCTATAAGAATCGGTGTTGTTGGGTTCGAGATGTCATATAAATAAACACCACCGGAACCTGAACCTAAAGCTAAAAATT
>JALNXV010000190.1 GCA_023230175.1 Candidatus Cloacimonadota bacterium | reverse complement strand
ATAGCTTGTCCCAAAATTAAAGTTGTGTGAGCATCCTTGCTTGCACTCAAAATTTCAAGTAATATGTATTTAATATTTTATGAAACTACAAGCTGGAAGCTTGTAGAACATTTCTGCATTTTGGGACAGGATCTTCAGAGTCTATCTTAAAATTAAAGTTGTGTGAGCATCCTTGCTTGCACTCAAAATTTCAAGTAATATGTATTTAATATTTTATGAAACTACAAGCTGGAAGCTTGTAGAACATTTATTGTATAGCTGACTTTCGCAAAGACAGATCGAAACAGCATTATTTATTAGTCTTTTTTTGTTATAGGGAGTTATATTTTTACAAATATCTTGACTATTATTGACGGAACTTTAAAATGTCATTAAAGATAAATATAGTGCTTACAGGGGTGCTCGAAAGGGCTGAGATTATACCCTCATGACCTGATACGGATAATGCCGTCGTAGGGAAAGAGATATGTGCCATTAGTGCATCCCTGAAAAACAAAGAAAAGGAGGCACAATGGAATCCATAATCTCAAAAGCAATTGTAAAAAACTTTTTTGAAAAGTTAGAAAACTGTCTTGAACTCGATGTTGCAATCGTTGGTGGTGGTCCCTCAGGATTAGTATGTTCAACAGAATTAGCAAAAAAAGGGTATAAGGTAGCCTTATTTGAAGAAGATCTAGCCCCTGGTGGTGGAATGTGGGGCGGAGCTATGATGTTTAATGAAATTGTAGTTCAAAAAGAAGCTATTCAGATTTTAGATGAGTTTAAGATTAGTTATCAAAAATTTGATGATAACTATTATACAGCTGATTCTGTAGAAGCAACATCATCTTTGATTTACCATTCAAAAAAAGCAGGAGTAAAGATTTTCAATTGTATATCAATTGAGGATGTAGTTTTTTTAAACAACAAAGTTTCAGGGATTGTTATAAATTGGGGACCTGTAAGTAAATCAAAAATGCATATTGATCCTTTAATAATAACAGCAAAAGCAGTTCTTGATGCGACCGGGCATCCTTCAGAAATAGCAAAGATAACAGCATCAAAAAATGACATACAGTTACTTACTGAAACAGGTAATATTTCCGGTGAGAAGTCTTTATCAATGGAAAAGGGTGAACAAGAGACGGTTAAGAATACTTCAATGATTTATCCCGGTTTGTATGTTTCAGGTATGGCTGCAAACGGTGTACATGGTGGTTTTAGAATGGGTCCTATCTTTGGTGGAATGCTTTTATCCGGAAAGAAATCTGCTGATTTGATTCATCAAGCTCTTAAGGATGCGTAATGAATTTTGGTTTGTATGTGATCATAACAAAGCCTGTTTTACCTTATACAAAAATTGCTGAAATATGTGTTAAGCATAAGATAAAATATTTACAATTAAGAGAAAAACATCTCGAAGATAGGATACTTTTGAAAATGGCAAAAGAGATAAAGTCAATAACAAAGGATTCAGAGACAAATTTAATTATTAATGACAGAGTAGATATTTGTATGCTTTCTGATGCTGACGGAGTTCATCTCGGACAGGATGATTTGCCTTATGATGAAGCTATTAAAATTATGCCTAAAGGTAAAATAATTGGGCTTTCAACACATAACCTTGAGCAAGCAAAACAAGCTTTAATACATAATCCGGATTATATCGGGTTTGGACCAATCTATAAAACACCGACTAAGGAAAATCCGGATCCTGTAGTAGGTTGTAATTTGTTGAAAGAAGCATTAGGTATAGTTAATATTCCTGTTGTTGCAATAGGTGGAATCGATGAAAATAACCTTGAGGAAGTTTTAAAAACAGGTACAAATAACTTGTCTTTGGTTCGTTATTTAATGAATACGGATAAATTTGAAGAACGCTTAATTAATATTAAAGAAAAAATAAGGATGTATAAATGACACAATGGATAAAAGCAAAAGAAAATCAATGCACAGAACAGATGGTATATGTTGCTGAAAAAGAAAATATAAATATTAAGGAATTAATAAGTTTGTTGAAAAAAGGTGAAGTAGTCATTCCTGCCAACAACAGAAGGAAATTTGATTATAAAGGTATTGGCAGTGGAATGTCAGTAAAAATTAATGCTAATATCGGTACCTCTGAACAATGTAATTCTCTTGGAAAAGAAATTAATAAAATGAAATCAGCTATAGAATTTGGTGCTGATGCTATAATGGATTTATCAACAGGAGGAGATCTTAATCAGATTAGAAAAGAATTGCTTTCAGAGTGTACAGTCCCTTTTGGAACTGTACCAATATATGCAATTATTACAGAACTTTTTGCTGCTGATAAAGAAGTACATCAAATGGATGCAAATCAATTATTTGATGAGATTGAAAATCAAGCTATACAGGGTGTAGATTTTATGACTGTACATTGTGGGTTAACTCAAGAAAACCTTGGTATTTTAAAAAGAAATCCTCGTACCTTGGGAATGGTTAGCAGAGGTGGCAGTCTTTTAAAAAACTGGATGGCTTATCATAAAAAAGAAAATCCGCTTTATGCAGAGTTTGATAGATTGCTTACTATTGCAAAAAAATATGATATTACCTTAAGTTTGGGCGATGCTCTTAGGCCCGGTTGTTTAGCTGATGCAAGTGATAAAGCTCAGATAGCAGAACTTTCAACCTTAGGAGAATTAGTTAAAAGATGTAAAAAAGAAGGTGTTCAGGTTATGGTAGAGGGTCCGGGTCATATACCTTATCATGAGATTGAAATGAATATTAAATTACAAAAATCTCTTTGTGACAATGCCCCATTTTATGTATTAGGTCCTTTGACTATTGATAATGCTGCAGGATATGACCATATAGTCGGAGCGATTGGAGCAACTGCTGCTGCAAGTGCCGGTGCTGATTTCTTATGTTATTTAACACCGGCAGAGCATTTGTGTTTGCCAACCTTGGATGATGTAAAGCAAGGAGTAATAGCTTTTAAAATAGCTGCTAAATCAGCCGATTTAGCAAGACAAAAAAAGAAATATCATAATGAAGATTTGGTGGTTTCTAAGGCAAGAGCTGAATTTGATTGGAAAACAGTTTGTGAAAATTGCTTAGATCCTGAACTTGCTTTTAAAAGAAAAGAAGAAACAAGTCCAAATCAAGAAGAATGCACTATGTGTGGTAAACTTTGTGCAATTAAAGTAAGTAAGTAATGTAATAAAATCCGTAGAGACGCTTAGTTAGTACGTCTCTACGGTATTTAATATTAAATCATTTTTGTCATTCTTGACTCACACTGATATTTTTCATTGCAAGTCAAGACTGATTAATGATTAAGGAGGATAAATGAAATACTTTTTAAGTATAGCTGCTTCAGATTCTTCCGGTGGGGCAGGGATACAGCAAGATAATCGAATCGCTTTACAAAAAAAATACAGAGCTTTAAATATTTTAACTGCTGTAACTGCTCAAAATTATGAAAAGGTTATTGATACAAGTGTTGTTAATGATGATATCTTTGCAAAGCAAATGGAGATAATATTTTCCTCTTTTATTATCAATACTATTAAAATTGGTGTTGTCTCAACAATAAATCAAGCTAAGATAATTAATAATTATATAAAAAATTTTAAGGGTTTTATTGTTTATGACCCTGTAATTAAATCAAGTTCCGGATTTGATTTTAGTAATAATTGTATTGAGATATTTAATGCTATAACTGACGGATTAAATGATAATCTGATTGTAACTCCAAACATCAATGAATTAGAGGTGATAAGTGATAAATCAATTGTTAATAAATTAGATATCTTAAATGTCTTAAGCTCTTTAAAAACCTTGTATAAGTGTAGTTTTTATATTAAAGGTGGTCATTTTCTTAATGAACAGATTATGGAATTTTTTTATTATAAAAATGAAATCTATGAGTTTAGTTTTCCAAGGTATGAATGGATTTATAGTCATGGAACCGGATGTGCTTTTTCATCAATCTTATCTATAAATTTAACAAATTCTTTAAATAAGCTAAATATGTCTCAAATAATTAATAATTCTCATAATGATTTAGTAAACCTATTTGATGATTTAAATAAAAAACAGGCAGTGACTTAACGACTACCTGTTTACTTGAGTGTGAGAGGAGTTATTTAATAAATAGTACTTTATTGATAGTTTGATATGACTTAGATTTGACTCTAATGAAATAAATCCCACTAGCGGTTGTATGTTTAATATTTGACATATTCCAACTTAAATTATGTTGACCTTTTGAAAGATTTGTATCGCTGATTTTTGCAACCTTACGACCTCTGATATCGAAGACATCAATACTAACCTTCTCTGATTGTTTCATTTCAAATGAAATATTTATGTTAGAATTATTTCTTTCTGATTGATTAATATAAAAAGGATTTGGATATACAGAGGTGTTGGTTATTGGTGTAATTACAGTATCATTAGTAGAAACATAGGAAGTATCGTATATTTTAATATTATCAATAGAAACATCAACATAACTAAATCCGTTGGTAATGAATTGAAGAATAATATCATTTCCTGAATATATACTTAAATCAATATTTACAGGTCTCCAGTTCCATTTATCTCCTTGACTGTTGTTTTGCCAAAGTAGATTCCAAGTGGAACCGTTATCTGAAGATATTTCTAATTTTAGTCCGGGATAATTAGGATATTGGTCTGCCATAGCTAAGAAAAATGAGAGGTTCAGATTGTTTGATTCAGGTAATGTAATGATTGGGGATTTAAGTTTTTCATTTAAATTAGTATAAGCTACCGGGCAAGTCATTGAAGTAACATTGTTTGAATCGTAGAAAGAGAAGCTTTCTAAAATATTATTTTGGCTATTCCAAGTATAGGTTTGATTTGAACTTATAATTTCCCAATCAAAAAACCAGTTATCATCGTCGAACGACTCTTGATAGATAATTTCACCTCTTTGAATGTCGAAGAAAGAATCCTTTACACAAAGTTTATCTTCATTAGAAATGGCAATGACTGTGAGTTGATAGATAGCATTATCAAGATTTGATATTGAGTGTTGGAATGTCCCGTCTGTAAAGTGTTCGCCGATTAACTCATTGTTAATGAAAACTTTGTATGATTCAATTTCTGATGAAATGCTGTTGATGGTATATGATAAGATATTGTCAGTTACTATGTTATTGTTAATGTTTAAGGTAAATTCCGGTGAATTAGTCCATTCTTGATTTATGTCTAATACTATAGCACCAAATGTATTTAATTGATAAGGTAATCCTGAAAGAGGGATATTATACCATCCGTTTGATTGTCCTCCCCACCCAAAATTCATATGAATTTTTTCATTTGTATTATATCCGTCAATGACTATTTGATGACCGGAACCGTCAGGAGTTAAAGCACTAAGTTGAGCCGGTAAACCGGATTTCATATTATCGATTAATCTTTCGTAAACCATTGGGGAGTCTGCATAAAGTAAAGTAGCTGAGTTATATCCAAATTTATGGAACCCATTTATGATTTGATGATTAAAGAAATTACCTGAAATATCCGAAGAATAACTCTGCCTGATTGCAACACCTGATGCAAAGACTAAAGCTGCTTTTAGATTATTATCTAATTCTTCATTTGCATTATATAGATTTTGGATTTGACTTAGATAAGTATTTAATTCTTCAAAATTGGGAAAATCTCTTTGTTGATAATCATCATCTATAGAGTATGTATTTGAACTTGAGTTATACATAACATATTTATCATTATCATTAAATATTGTATTGGAGATTTCTTTATGATAGTTAATGATTTGTCCCATTGCTATTGAAGGACAGCCGGCAATACTTCTACTGTTTGATGTAGGGTCGATAGGGCAAAGGTTATTGAATGGAGCTGATTGTGTCCAATTTGATTCTACCCATCCTCCTGTAGTTGTCGAGCCTTCCGGTGGCCATTGCTCAAAATCATTGAAGTAATCTATTCTTTGATTCCATAAATTATTATTTTGTTCTTTAGAGGTTAAAGTTTGAAATTGTAGTTGAGCGTCTTGTTGCTCTTTAAACCAAGATGTAAAGATATCTTGATTTTTAGGTTTTTCTGAAAAATTATTTCGAAAGGAATACCCCATAACCGGATTTAAATCCGTATCTTTTGCAATGAGAATAAATCCTTGAGGATCTAATTTTACTAAGAAAAATTCATTATTGATAAATTCAATAGTGTCAATTGAAAATGATGCTTTTGATTTGTTATAGCTTGATAAGAGACGTTGAGCAAGTTCTTTAACATTGATTTCTGTAGCCGGTTTTGCATTTAAACAGATACTTAATAATAAGAGGAATGATAAAATTACTCGTTTCATTTTTTTTTACTACCTTTCTTAATTTGTATTTTAAATATATCTAATATTTTATTGCCTGCGTTTAGTTCATAATTGAATGCAGGTTTATACTTATTGTGAATTTCTTTAATAATTTTTGTATTGATATCATTATTCTGATATACTTTATTTAAAATGTCTATCAACATAAATTCATTTATCATACCATTGTATATGGTAAAACAAATAAAAGGATCTGTAGTCCAAATTGCATGGTGAGTAGAATTCGTCTGCTTATCAAAGCAAGCTATTAATACTTCTTCAGAATCTTTACATATAATTAACCATTCTCCAAGCCATATATCTATTGCTAATTGCCCATTATAAGAATTAAGAGTATTAAGACATTGAAGTTCGGCATCTTTATAAAGTTTTACAAAAACTTGTGTATCAGAATTCTTTTCTTTAAATATGATGTTGTTCTTTAATAGTTCATAAGGTTGAGGAAATGAATCAATAAGTAAAATGTCTTTTGATTGGTCAATTAAACTTTTTGCCTTTTCATATACCTGATTGTTATGCGGCAGCTTAAAAGACGACACCAAACCAAAAAAAATCACCTTGACAACCACCCGACTTTGAACTACGAAGGATGAAATTTTTCAGGGACAACTTCCAGCATTTCCAAAAAACAGTTTACCC
>JALNXV010000006.1 GCA_023230175.1 Candidatus Cloacimonadota bacterium | reverse complement strand
TATTTTATTTTTTTTGGTCTTATGTCTAAAAATCTCTCAAATGTCCAACTATATATTATATAATCGGTCATATTTCTACCTGCAAGCAAGGATGCTCGCAGAACAAACAGCCGGACTTGACTTGCAACGAACGAAGTGAGTGTGAGTTGAGAACGGCGATATGTTTGTGTTCTCAAGCCATTTCTCACTTACTCGACCAAGATGGTCAAGCTACGATATTCGTGATTAGAGACTCAAGTCCACTTGATTTGCAACGAAAGCAGTGAGTGTGAGTCGAAAACTACGTATATTTTGTCACTGCGAGTAAAGCGTGGCAGTCTCTTTTTAAAGTTATTATTCAGCAAGCCGGAATCTCAAAAAACTTTTCGACATTTTTAGACAGCCTTGGAAGCTTGCAGGGAAAGTTTGATAAAATTCAGTAATCTTATTAAAAAATTAATGAAATTATTTTTATTTATTAGTTTGTAACGAAAATTCTTGCCAATTTAACTTTTTCCATACAATTTTTTTAAGTTCAGCAATGATTTCTCTTTTTCCAAAATATACCGGATGCTGTTTTTCATCTAAAACCATTATTACTACTTCGGCTTTATCGAATAACTTCTTATAAAACAAATGTGTATTTCTTATATATTCTTCATCTCCGTGATGTTTACTATCAATCCAAACAACAGCGGTATCTCGATTTAAAACTTTTAAAAGTGCAGCTTTAAAAATTGTCATAATTCACCTAATTTTTTTATTTTTTTATTACCTTGAATTTCAAGGTCTCTGTATAAGATTTCTTGATTATTATTTTCTGAAAAATTAATTTTTATTTTGATAAAATCAGATTTAATATATGATTCTATTAATTGAGGCCATTCAATGATGGTAATATGTTCTAACATATTATCAAACATACCAATTTCAAAGGCTTCTTCAGGATATTGTAGTCGGTATAAATCATAATGTAAAATATTGAATTTTCCTGAATATTCATTTAAAAGAACGTATGAAGGGCTATTTACAACAGTTTTTACACCTAAATACTTACATAATTCAGTAGTAAAAAAAGTTTTCCCGGCTCCTAGTGGTCCTTCTAATAATAATAAATTGCCCGGTTCAAGCGTATCAGCTATAATCTTAGCAATTTTACTTATTTTTTTTTTATTAATTTTATTAAATGTAAAGACGTTCATTATTATTTTTTTATTTTTGGTAAACAGGTTGCGATGGGTAATAACATCTCTTCCATAGAAATTCCGCCATGTTGAAATGTACCATTATATTGTTTTTGATATTGATGATATGAATTTGGGTATACAAAATAATAATCATCTTTAGTAAATATATAATTATCTATTATATTTCTTGTTGGTAAACCGTAATCTTTTGGATTTTTAACAAATACAGCATGTCTTGGATTACAAGTCAAATTCTTCCCTTCTTTATATCTAATTGTAATAGTAGTATCTTTATCACCAATAACTTGAGTAGCTCTATTGACTCGAATAGAACCGTGATCTGTGCTAATAATTAATTTACCACCTTGATTAGCAATGGCTTTAATTGTTTCAAATAAAGAAGAATGTTGAAACCAATGTTTAGTAAAATCTCTAAAGGCTTCTTCATCAGGAATAGTTTCTTGTAAGATTTGATCTTTCGATCTATGGTGAGCAAGTAAATCAAGAAAATTATATACAAGTACAACTAATTTTTCATTCTTAAAAGAATCTATCTTTCTTAAGACAAAATTACCCTCTTCAATATTAAACACTTTAACATATTTACTTGGAGGGTTAATTTTAAAACCCAAATCTTCAATATGTTCATCAAGCAACTGATGTTCATTTCTATTTCTACTATTATCCATTTCATGAGAATCAATCCAATATTCAGGGAATCTATCTGCAATATCAATAGGCAGTAAACCGCTAAAGATACTATTTCGTGAGTAAGGAGTAGCAGTAGGTAAAATTGAATAGTATATATCTAAATCAATGTCAAAATATTCTTTAATGAAAGGTTCTAAACTATAGAATTGGTCTAATCTAAGACAATCTAAAATCAAAAAATAAGTTGTTCCTTCAGTCTCTAAATGAGGGATAAGGTAATTTGATACTAAATCAAATGACAATATAGGTCTCTCTTCTTCGCGTAACCAGTTTATATAATTTTTTTCAATGTAATTACAGAATTCAGTATTACAATTTCTTTTTTGTAAAAAATGAGTTTGTTTAAGAGCTGTATCATTAAGGTTATCAATAATTATATCCCATTTACAAATATCTTTATAAATTTCAGTCCAATCTTCCCAATTATTTACATCAGACAATCGTGAATTTAACTTAGAGATAAAGATAGAGTACTCTTGACCGGCTTTATTATAAATTATTTCTTCAGTTTTAAAGATCTTTTTTATACTCATAATAATTTGGTTAGGATTAATTGGCTTTATTATATAATCAGCAATTTGACCGGCAATTGCTTTTTCCATTAAACCTTCCTCCTCATTTTTGGTAACCATAACAATAGGTAAAGACGATTTAAATTTTTTTATTTCTTTTAAGGTAGTTAATCCATCCAATCCCGGCATCATTTCATCAAGTAAAATTAAGTCATAATCCTCAATTTTAATCTTAACAAGTGCATCATTACCGTTAGATACGGAATCAACAAAATACCCCTTTTCTCTTAAAAAAAGAATAAAAGGCTTAAGTAAATCTATTTCATCGTCAACCCATAAAATCTTTATTTGTTTTGCCATATATACTCCTTAAATAGAAATTTTTTACAGTAATTATTTATTCATACCATCAAAATCACCCGATTCTTCAAAACGTCTCTGTTTTTCTTTAATCTGAATTTTAATTGAATCTAAATCTGCATCTTGAAAATAAATAGCCATTTTATAATTTAATTCTTTTACAGAGCAATTAAAGTGAACACACATTTTTTCAAGATGTTGTTTTATCAAAATATCTTTAAATGACTCCGGTTTTTTATTTCGTTCTTTTTCTTCTTTAACTCTCTCTCTCAAATCAGGAGTTGAAAGCCTTTTAGCATCTTCAATCCATTCTTCGGCAATATTGATTTCGCAATCTTTAACTAAAGGTTTAATCATATTTAATCTATCGAAACCTATTTCTTTTAGTGTTTCTTCATCTATATCCATTTCTTCCATAAATAATTCATAAGTATCTATTAATTTTGAAGCAAAAGAAGAAGCAAGATTATATTCTTTTTCAATGAATTCTTTAAAAGTTTTGTATCCTTTGAATTTAAAAACACCTGTTCTCTTAATATCTGATAATAACTCACCAAAGGCAACAAAATTCTCTTGTAATTTGTTTTTGAATTTTTCAATCTCTGCAAATTTTTCTTCCGGCGGCACCTTACTTAAATCAAATGTATCCATCTAAACTCCTTTATCTTTATCAATTGGAAAATATACATTTTGTTTCATTGGAAATTTTTTATTTTTAACTTCTTCACGATATTGATTAACATTTTCTTGAATAACTGTGTTTAGGTCAATATATTTTTTTACAAATTTCGGCGTTATATTACTTAAACCAAGTATATCATGCCAAACCATTACTTGTCCGTCAGTATAACGACCTGCTCCTATACCGATAACAGGAATAGATAATTCTTCTGATATTTGCTTTGCAATTAACTCAGGAACGCATTCCAATACCAACATAAAGGCACCTGCTTTTTCAACATTTAAGGCCTGTTTTAAAAGTTCATCCTGTTCTTGAGTCTCTTTAGCTTGTACTTTAAAAGAACCAAATCGATTTATTGATTGAGGAGTCATACCCAAATGAGCACAAACCGGAATTTCATCTTCAACTAAAGAGGAAATCACATTAAGTCGATTTTGATTTCCTCCTTCTATCTTAACTGCGTTAGCTTTAGTTTGTATTATGATATCAAAAGCATTTCGTTTGGTTATACTTAAGTCAATATGATATGTGCTGTAAGGCATATCTGCTATTATAAAAGTATTATCAGCACCTTTCCTAACAATTTTACTATGATAGATAATATCTTGCAAACTTACACCCAATGTTGAATTTTCACCTTGCATAACCATTCCTAAACTATCTCCTACAAGTATAATATCAATATCACAGTTTTGAGCAATTACAGCTGAAATATAATCATAAGCAGTTAACATCGTAATTGATTCTTTATTTTTTTTCATATTAATAAAATCTTTAATATGTTTCATAATCCCTCCAAGTACCTTTTGACTTATTCACAAATACTATCTAAAATATTAATATATTTATGATAAAATTCATCAAATCTATTTTCTAAAATAGCTTCTCTGATACGTGTTGTTAATTCAAGATAAAAATGAAGACTATGAATGGTTGCTAAACGCATTCCCAATATTTCTTTTAAAGAAATTAAATGTCTTATATAAGCTCTTGAAAAATTTCGACAAGCATAACAAGTACAATTCTCATCAATTGGTCTTAAATCATCTTTATATCTACCTGCTTTTATTATCATCTTACCCTGCCAAGTAAAAATACTACCCTTTCGAGCATTTCTTGTAGGCATTACACAATCAAGCATATCTATACCATTAGCGATATTTTGTAAAATATTACCAGGGGTTCCTACGCCCATTAAATATCTTGGTTTATGTTTTGGTAATATCGGATTGAGAAAATCTGTAATTCTATACATTTCTTCTTTTGGCTCACCAACGGCTAAACCTCCGATAGAATATCCCGGGAAATCTAACTCCATTAGTTCTTCAGCACTTCTTTGTCTTAAATTTTCATAAACTCCACCTTGAACAATACCAAATAAAGCTTGTTGGTTTATGTTTTTATGTGCTAATTTGCCTCTCTTTGCCCATTTTAAAGTCAGAGCTAATGATTTTTCAATATATTTCCTGTCAGAAGAGTATGCCGGGCATTCGTCAAAAGACATTATTATATCTGCTCCTAAGGAATTTTCTATCTCTATAACCTTTTCAGGAGTAAAAAAATGATAACTTCCATCTATATGTGATTGAAACTTAACACCATCATCCGTTATCTTTCTTAGCCCTGCTAAACTCATCACTTGAAAACCACCACTGTCTGTTAAAATTGGTAAATCCCAATTCATAAATTTATGTAAACCACCTGCTTTTTCAATAAATTTATGACCAGGTCTCAAATAGCAGTGATATGTATTTGATAAAATAATCTGAGCATTAATTTCTTTTAATTCATCAGGACTCATTGCCTTAACTGTTGCTACTGTTCCTACAGGCATAAATATTGGTGTTTTTATAACACCATGAGGAGTAGCTAAAGAACCGGCCCTAGCATTACCACATTGATTTTCTAATACAAATTCAAAAATTTTTCAATCCTCCATTTAGTGTTTTATATTTATATTTGATTGTTCTTTAACTTGTTTGTTTTTACTTATTGTACGTTGAAACAATCTATCGAAATCACTATAAAAAGCATATAACATTAAACTAATTAATAATAAAAATCCTATTTGCTGAGAAATTATTTGAATCTTCCGGGGAATAGGTTTTTTAAAAATTCCCTCAATTAGACAATAAATAATATGCCCACCATCTAAAATTGGTATTGGTAACAAATTCATTATCATTAATAAAATACTAATTGATGCAACAAACATTAAAAGTTCCGAAAAACCTCTTTTAGATGACTGACTGGTCATAGAAAAAACCATAACCGGACCACCTATACTATCTTTAAATGAAGAAGGATTTTTTGCTAATGAATACAATGCTTTATAATTCATATAAATAAATGCTGCTGAGGTATATACACTCAATTTGACTGATTCATATATTGTATTTCTTTGATAATATGAAACATCCATTGCCTGAGAAATACCTATCATTTTTGAAGCTTGTTTATCTTGCTTATTGTCTTCAAGTGGATTAGAAATAGATTTAACTTTCACTTCTAATAATTTAGGCATACCTTCAATAACTCGTTCTATTAATAAATCAATGTAATCAGTTTGAGAATTTTGTATTTCAGTTCGTACCTCTGTCCAATTATTTACAGATATGTTGTTAACTTTTAATATTTTATCATTTTCTTGCAATCCTGCTTTCCATGCTGGCATACCCGGACTAACTTCACCAATTACATTTTTGGTAACAGGATATAATGAATTAAAAAAACTAATTTTATCATTTATAAATATAGATATTTCGAGTTTTTTACTCATAGATTGATTAGCGTCTTTACGGGTTATTAAAAAAGAATTTTCATTTTTATCTTTGATATTTTTATATATATCGGTCCAGCCAATTATTTCTTTGCCATTAATTGTTAAAATTTTATCTCCTGTTTGGAAAAATTTCTCATAAGGAATTTCTGCTTTCTCGATTATCGGCAAAAAATCATTGTATGTTCTTCCGATGCTATAAGAAATAAAAAATAACATAACAGCTAAAATAATATTAAAAAATGGTCCTGCAAATGCTATTAAGGCCCGTTGCCACCATAATTTAGAACTAAAGCTATCTGAATCATCTACAATCAAAGATTTATCTTCTTCGTCAAAATCAGGATTTTCACCTTTCATTTTAACATATCCACCAAGAGGAATCAATGATATAGTATATTCTGTTTGACCTTTTTTTATACTATATATTCTTGGACCAAAACCAATAGAAAATTTATCAATCTTAACACCGAAATATCTTGCGACAAGAAAATGACCTAATTCGTGAAATGTAACTAAAAGACCTAAAACAAGTATAGTTATAATAAAGTGCAAGTATTCCTCCATAAATTAATATAACTAACCTGTAATAAAAATTTCGTTTTTTGGTCAAGAAAATTCTATTCTATTCCTTGAAACTACTTGTATTATTTCTAAAAACTAATTTCTATATAATTCAAACAAATAAATGAATATTTGCTATTGCCTACTTGATAAAAGTCTTTAAAACCTTACTTGCTTTAAAAACTACTACATCTCTTGCAGGTATTACAATTTTTTCTCCGGTTTTAGGATTTATCCCGTTTCTTTCATTTCTATGAGATATACTAAAAGTACCAAAACCATTAAATGTAATTTTTCCATTATGTTGTAAAGATTCAATAACACATTCCAAAATAGCTTCTATAGAATTTTTTGCTTGTATCTTTGAAATTCTTGCATCTTCCGAAATCATTTTAATTAATGCTTCTTTTCTCATTAAACACCTCCATTTTCTATAAAGTATATATTATTAATCATTTCTTATTATGTCAAGTATTTTTTAATTTTTTAAAATTTTTATTTTAAAATAAGTCTAAATTTCATCATTTAATACAGTCTGACATATAATTAAAAGAAGAATTACGATTTAAATTTTGCAATAAAATATTAATAAGGATTATTTTTCTTGACATAAAAACCTAAATATTATGTTTTGTATATGCCGGGTAATGTGCAATTGGAGATTGCGAATCAGGTCAGATTCGGAAGGAAGCAGCCTTAAGCAAATACTTCGATGTGTCACTCCTACCCGGTTTTTTTTTAAATGATGAAAACAAAGAGAGAGATTGTCACGCTTTGCTCGAACAAAATAACAGAGAACCTCTAGTTTGATTTTATCATATAAATAAAAGGGGACTGTCCAATAAAGTGTGTCTGACTTGACAAAAAATCGAGAACCTCCAATTTGATTATAACACATAAACAAAAGGAGGTCCTCATGGATTTTACCCGGCATCAATTAGAAGAAAATACCGGATTAAGCCATTAATAACAATGGCTTAAACACATTATTTGAAATTATGTAAAATTGTCTAATGAAATTTGAAAGAAAACACTTTTTAGAAAAAGAATCAAAAGAAAAGAACAAAGCAAATTGGTATTTATAATTAAGTTCTAAAATTTAAATTTATCTGATATTTTCAACATATCATCAAGTGTTTTTTCAGGCATAGTAAGATATAGAACTGCAATATTATCTTTTGGGTATTTTATAAGTAATAATGAACCCGGGTCTTCAGAAAGTTTACCATAATAGCAAGTTTTCCCTTTATGGGTCAGTACTTCATAAGTAAAATCTTCTTCATCTGGGTCTATCTCGTCCAAAGAAGTGACACTGATTGTTATAACTTCATACAAACTTTTAATATATGAAACCATATATTGCTCAGTAAGATTCATTATATTTGACTGTTCAAAACCTTCTATAACTACATTTTTTATGATTTGGTTAAATTTTTCATAAGAGTAATCTAAAGGTACTATATCTTCATCATCAATTTCGATTTGTTCTACTTCGTCTAGTAATTCTTGAAAGAATTCTTGATTCTCGATATCAATGGTTTCGTTGTCTTGGGCAAATATAGCTTGTGTTAAAAATAAAAAACAACATAATAAAAGGTTTGTTAATAGATTATGCAATTGCATATTTTTCATATTTTCTCCTAATTGTTAAAATTTGATATCAAATGATATCATTGGGATTGAGTAAGTTGATAGATTATTTGAGTTGTGAGTATTTTTATGTAATTCGAGATTTGCACAGGCAATGACAGAACCGATAATTATGCCTGTAAAGATATCAGTTGGAAAGTGATTTCCTGAGATATACCTGAGTATAGCTACAGATGAAGCAAGTGTAATTGCTGATGTATTAAGAATAATATTATTTTTTCCGGGATTGAGAGTATTATTCATTTTAACAAAAAGAATTGCTCCTGTAAAAGCTAATGTTGTATGTCCTGAAAAAAAAGAATAGTTTGCATCTTTATTATTTAGTAATTTCACTGAGTTATTATCAATGTAAGTATATGGTCGTTTTCTCATAAAAAAAGTTTTTGAGAATGCAACAAGAGAAGCACTTGTAAAATACGATTCTGAGATGATAAAATTGTTTTTTAACCGATTACTAGTGAAACTTTTATTAAAATTGAGAGTATAAGGCATCAATATACAAATTGAAACTAAGTAATCACTAAGTTTTGAAAATTTTTGATTATAAGCAAATAAAGCATATTTATCAAAAAAAATAAAGTCATTTTTAGGGTTATTTATTTTTTTTATACTGTCAGAGTATGAAAGATTTTGATTTTTGTATAAACTGTATCCTAAAAGTATGCTTGAGGGTAATAAAATACTTGAATCAATTTTATAAGATGTTTTATAATGTTTGAAATTAGATGAATTTAAAGTCAAGAAAAAGCAAAATATTATTAAAACTAATGAAGTTTTTTTTGACATATTGAATCAAGATTGTAATTTATTAATATGATTCACTTAGCAATTCTCCATCAATAATAGAGAAACTAACTTTGTTTAATTCATCAGTAATATGCATTGATTTTTTTAAAATACGTATATATGTTCCGGGAAATATCTTCTTGAAAGCCATAATATGTTTTGGGAGATTATCTTGGCTTTTAAGTATTAGATTGATTTCATCATCCAGTTTTTCTTCAAGATTGCTAAGGTTTTCTTTTAATTGAAAATATTCCTCAGAGGTTTCAAGTTCTAATTCTTTTAATTTCATTAATTTCTTAGAAATATTAAGCATAGATTCTTTAGTGTATGGACTGATGGAAATTTCAATTTCGCTACTGATCCCACCCGTATTTCCGATAATTGCAACCTCAATATGCTCTCCGCTTGAAATAGTTCCTCCGACGATAGTGCTATTTTCTTCGTTACCATATATGCCATTTTCAGCAGTAATTTTGCAGAAATGAATGTTTTTTTTGAAATTTATTTGATTACCTGCGATGATTTTTGAATTTTCTGCCGAATTAAATGTTATATTGTTATGAGCTAAAATACCCAAAGTTTTACAATTTATGATATCTCCTTCTACACTAATATTACCGGTTACTGTTAAATTAGCATCATTTATATCTCCATAAACAGTCAAATCACCATCAATATGGAGTTTTATTTTATCAGTAATGTCTCCGTTTACAATGAGATTTCCAAAAAAATACATATCATCATAAGTTAAATCAAGATTATTATCAATAGAAAATTCAGTTTTAACGTGTATAATGGATAAATCATCCATCCATGGATAACCGGCTTTATCAGCAATAATTTGACCACGTTCGTGAGAATAACTGACATTTTCGCCAAGGTATTGATCAATTAATTGATTTTCATAATTTTCAGGGTTAACTTCCTCGCCATAGATATTAATACCTGATTCACTTTTTTTTGTAATAAAAAGGTGGGCAAGAGGCTCGTCTTTTTTTATTCTGGTAAGGTTGTTTAAAAGATTAAATTGATTTTCTATAGAAGGATTATAACAATTTTTTATATCAATAAGTGGTGAAAATTCTATTTCCGGGTCTTTAGATTTTTTTCCTATAGCTAATGGGAATGCTTGATCAAAGTCTTTTTTTATATTATTTTTTTCAATGTAATTTTGTGCATTATCAAACCCAAAGGTAATATTTGTTTTTTCAATAAGTTCAATTAACTCATTTTCATTAATGAATGATTCGTTGTTTTCGGGTAATATTCCGCTTTTAATTGTAAGATAAGCAGTGAATTTGTCATCAGATATTTCTATTGAAAATATCCCTGAATCGCTTTCATATACATCAGCCATAAGTTATTCCTATATTTTTATTTTTAACAATGCCATTAAAAAACATATTTAATAAAAAGTCAATTAATTTTTTAATAACTAAATATACTGTTAGATGTGAACTCTCTCAAAAGTGAGTTATTAGGGACGAGTTCATCTTTAATATCAAGAAAATGTTCAAATAATGCAATTAAATCTTGAGCTTCATTATATACCGGTGAAATATAGTTAATAGATCTTAGGAGAGGCATAACATGTTTTCTTAAGACAGCAAGTTCATAGGTTAAGCTACTATTAAACATAAAATCAGCATTTTCTTGAAAAGGAAAGATATTTTTATCTTCACCATCCCTAACAGAAATCCATCTTGTTAGAGTTTCTTCAGCAGAATATCCTCGATATTGTGCATCACGAGCTATTCGTCTAATTTTTCTGCATTCTGTGGTTGGTATTCTGTTATGGTAGTCTAAGTTTAATTGATTAAGAGCACTAATATATATTTTAATTTTATTCTCTTGTGGGATTGATTCTGTAAGGTAGTCGTTTAGTCCATGAATTCCTTCAATAATAAGAATATCGTTTTCTCGAAGCTTTAATTTATGTGCTGATGATTCTCTTTCACCTGTAATAAAATTATATCTTGGTAAAGTAACCTCTTCCTTATTTAGTAGTTTATTTAAATCATTATTAATTAATTCTATATCTAAAGAATTGATACTTTCAAAATCAAATTCCCCATTCTCTAAGCGTGGAGTTTGGCTTCTTGGCAAAAAATAATCATCTAAACCGATGACATAAGGATTTAAACCATTAACTTTTAATTGAACCGATAATCTTTTAGCAAAGGTAGTTTTCCCTGATGATGAAGGACCCGCAATCAAAACAAATTTCGCATTTTTATTTAAAAATATACTATCTGCTAGATTAGCTAATTTTTTTTCATGTAATGCTTCTTCTGTTAATATAAATTGTGTAATTTTATTTAAACTGATTAATTTGTTGAGATCACCTACCGTTTGAACATCTAGTATTTTTAACCACTTATCATGTTCTTGATGTTGTAGAAATAGCATTTTCGGCAGTTCAAAAACACTATTTAGTTCTATTTTTTGAACAGTTGGAAATCTTAAAACAAAGCCTGGCTTTAAAGAGATAAAATCAAATAATTTGAGACAACCCGTATGAGGTGCCAATGGCCTAGGATAGTAATCATAATAGGTTGTTTTATGATTATGGTTGTTTGTGTTTGATTTATTATCAAGTGTTACTTTATAAATTTCAATAGTACGTTTATTCCAAAAATTTAAATTCCTAATCAAGTCGTATCTTTTTTGCTTTTCAAAAATAGAATATGCTTTATCAATTGGAACTGTAATTTTTTCGATGGGGATTCTTTGTTCTATTAAAGAAATCATTTCATTATGTATTTGTTCAAGATTTTTTTCAGATATAATATTACTATCACCGATAAATTCACAATAGACGCCATCAGCAATTGAGTGTTCAATCATAATATTTACCCGATCTTTAAAAAGATTATAGACAGCTAAGTTCATCAAGAAAATTATGAAATCTTGATAGATTCTTATTCCTTGAGAATTATTTAATTGAATAGCTTCAAGTACTGCATCTGTGTCAATAATTGTTTTGCCGTGAATAAACTGGTTATTGAGTTTATATGTTACAATGGAGTTTTCTATTGCATTTATATCTTTTGTTATTTCACATATCGATTTTTCACCGGAATATGTCATTTTTTTTATTATTGTTTTATTGAGTTTAATATCAATTTTAATCATAAAACCTCCTATATTATAGAATTAAATTTTGGTATTATACTAAAAAAGAGAAATTTTGTTGCCTTAATGCTTCATAAAGGATAATTGAAACTGAATTGCATAAGTTTATAGATCTGATTTCTTTATGCATTGGTATTGTAATCAAATCATTTTTGTATTTATTAAGCATATCTTCCGGTAAACCTCTAGATTCCGGACCAAAAACAAAAACATCACCGATTTTGTATTGATTTATATGATATGAGTTTGTACTTTTTGTTGTACAAAAGAAGATTCTATTATTGTTTAATGATTTCAAAAATGTATCAAAATCATCGTGAATAAAAAGCTGTACTTTATCCCAATAATCCATACCTGCTCGTTTTAAGTATTTGTCATTTATAAAGAATCTCATGGGCTTAATAATGTGTAATTCGGCATTTGCTCCTAAGCATAATCTACCAATGTTTCCTGTATTAATTGGTATTTCCGGTTGGTACAATACTATTTTAAAGGTCATTTTTTCCTTGAAGTCATTATTTTTGTCCATTTATCTAACCATTTATCTGAAAAGAAATTTTTATGTTTAAATGCTTCAGCAGATAAATCTTTTGTTGGAACCGGAAGGTTTGCATAGCTTTCAGGAAGTTCAATATTATTTATTACAGGCATAGTCCATTGTTTTTCAGGTATATGTTTTTGAAAATCTTCGGTTAACATATATTCAATAAATTTTTTAGCAAGATACATATTTTTTGAACCCTTGATAATACCGGCAAAGCCTATTTCTCTAAATCCACCTTCTTCCGGTATAAAAGCTTTATATTTTGTAATATTCTCATTTTCAATATGATATGCAGGGCTTGTAGCATAACTTAATACGATAGGTGCTTCTCCGGCGAGGAATGCACTATAAGCTTCATTCCAGCTTGACGGACTAATTAATATGTTGTTTTTTAAGCTATCCCAAAATTGATCAAATCCTCTTTCTCCATATATTGATAATGTCCATATTAATAATCCATATCCGGGAGAAGATGTCCTAGGATCTATGAAAATAAGTTTATCTTTCCATGTCGAACTATGCATTTCACCAAAAGTTTTTGGAGGATTAGAAATAACTTCACTATCATATACAAAAGCATAATAACTATATTCATAAGGGATAAGTTTGTATGATTTGTCAAGAAGTAAATCATCATCACTAATATTTGATAAATTCGTTGGTTTGTAACTAATAAAAACATCTTCAGACAATGCCTTGAAAAGGTGAGAATTATTCATACCTAAAGCTATATCAGCTTTAGGGTTATCTTGTTCAAGTAATACTCTATTCAGAATAGTCCCTCCACTTCCGGTACTTTCTAAAATTACTTTACAATCATATAATCTTTCAAATTCCGGGATTACACTTGGTCCTAATCCCCATGATGCAAAACTGTCAAAACAATAAATTATTAACTTATCTGTAGCAATATCATCATTAACTGATTCATTAGATGAATTTTTGCATGCAGAAAGAATTAAGACTATCACAATCAAAAGTGAAATTAAAATTAAGCTTTTTGTACTTTTCATTATACTAATCCTCCAAATATTAAATGTGCTATTAAAAAATCTGTCATTAATATGCCAATTGAGCTGTAAACAACTGTATTTGTTGTTGATATACCGACACCTTCTGCACCGTTTTTACTGATTGAACCTGAGTAATTTGCGATACTTGTTATTATAAATCCGAAACATAAAGCCTTGATTAAACCTACCCACAAATCCATAGGTTCAAAAAATACTTTGATATTCATAAAAAATGTATATGCTGTTATATGAAAAACTTGTTTAGAAAAAATAAAAGCTGAGATTATTGAAATAAACATTGAAATTAAAGTTAAGGTTGGTAGCATAACAATACTTGCTAAAAGCTTTGGCATATATAAATACTCATAGGGATCTATTGCCATCGATTTTAGAGCATCTATTTGCTCTGAAACCTTCATAGAACCTATTTCAGCAGAGATTGTTGCTCCGACTTTGCCCGCTAATACCAATGCAGTTAACACCGGAGAAAGTTCTATCATTGAAGATTTAGCGATCATTACACTAATTAGATTCGTAGGTATGTAACCTTTTGTTTGATATGAGGCTTGTAGTGCTGAAACTAAACCGGTAAAGGCAGAAGTAACTACTATTAATAATATCGAGTCATACCCGATTTTTTTTAATTGATTAATAAAAATATATTTTCTTTTATTTATAAAATTTAAAGTTTTTAGGGTTTTTGAGGTAAATATTGAATATTCACCGATTATTTTTAAGATGTTAAAAATTTTCATTCTCTTTGTTTTTAAATTGAGTAAATTCGCTAACAAATTTTAACTCAATAGCTCCAACACTACCATGACGATTTTTACCAATAATAACTTCTGTGATTCCCGGTATAGTAGTGTCTTTATTGTAATAGTCATCTCTGTATAAAAACATTACTATATCAGCATCTTGTTCTATGGCTCCTGATTCTCTAAGATCAGAAAGTTTAGGTCGTTTATCATCTCTTGATTCAAGCCCTCTATTTAATTGTGATAATGCGATAACCGGAACTTCTAATTCTTTTGCTAGTATCTTTAAACTTCTTGATATTTCAGAAATTTCTTGTTGTCTATTTTCTCCCGGTCTTTTTGATGTCATTAATTGTAAATAGTCAATTATGATTAGGTCTAATCCTTTAATTTCTGCTTTTAATCTTCTTGTTTTAGCCCTGATATCCATAACAGTATTTGCTCCATTATCATCAATGTATATCTCTTTTTGAGAAAGTATATCAGCATATTGAGTAATTCTAACAATCTTTTCTTGATCCATCCCATAACCTTTTAATAAGGTTTCCATAGGGATTTCAGCTGAACTACTGAGTAATCTGAGTAATAACTCCTCATTTGCCATTTCAAGCGTGAAAATTGCAATCTTCATATCATGAAACATTGCTGCATTAAAAGCAATATTTAAGGCAAAGGATGTTTTACCCATTGCCGGTCTTGCTGCTAATATAACTAATTGACCGGGCCTTAAGCCACCAATTTTTTTATCTAAATCTGTGAAACCGGATGGTACTCCTAAGACACTTGTTTTGGTTTTCGCAATTTCTTCTATATGCTCTAATGTTGAAGGAACTAAATCACTAATTTTCATAAATGTTTTTTTATTAGGCATATCTGAAATTTTAAAGATTAATTGTTCTGCCCAATCAACAATATATTCTGCAGGATTTTCCGGATTATAGCATTTTTTGACGATAAGATTTGAAGCATTAATTAGTTCACGTAATAAGGCTTTTTCAAGAACAATATTAGCGTGAAATTCAATATTTGCTGAGCTTAATACAATGTCTGAAAGTTCATTTATATAAGCTCTACCTCCAATTTTTTCGAGCTGACCGGTGTCTTCTAATCTATTGGTTATAGTAATAATATCTACTTCAATATTATCATTAAATAAATCTGTGATACAACGGAAAATTATTCGATGAGCTGTTTTGTAAAAGTGATGTTCTTGTACGATTTCTATGCCTTTTGCTACAGAATAATTATCAATCATCATAGCTGATAATACAGCTGTTTCGGCATTTACATCACTTGGCAGGGTACGTTCTAAGGATTCTTGCATTTTTACTCTTTTATTAAATTGTGATATGTGTCTCTAAAATTCTGTAAATCAATCCATGTTAATTTTTTTAGGCTTATATTATTATTTAGTTTAGTTGTTCCATAAGTAACAAAAACCGGCACATTATTAAATTTATATGGGTTATTTTGTCGTAGAAGATTCATATTTTGATGGTTATTTAGAAATGATTGTGCTGCAACTTCACCAAAAATTAATATTATTTTTGGTGAAACGATTTTTATTTGTTGGTTAAGGTAGCTTAAGCAATTTTTTATCTGAGTGTAATCTTGATTGTTATTAGCTTTACACTTGCAAATATTTGTTATATAAACATCATTTCGAGAAAGATTAATAGCTTTTAGCATATTATTTAAAAGAACTCCTTCTTTCCCGCAAAATGGTCTACCGGTAATGTTTTCATCAGCATTTGGAGGATTGCCGATGATAAAAACATCTGCTTTTTGAGGTCCTTCACCATAAACAAATTTAATTCTATTTGTATGGTATTCACAATTTTTACAGTCGGCATATTTTCGTTTTAATAGATTTAAATCAATAATATCATTGTCGATTTTGCTAATTATTTCAGTTTCAGCACATTTAAAAATTGGTAAGTCTGAATCATTTATGATATTATTTTTTTTATCAATTTTAATGTTTAGATTAAAAGTATCAGACTCTGTAAAAATATCAGAAATTCCTGAAATTAAATATGATTCAATATATTGTTTGAATGCTCTTAAGGCCATTTAAAAAATATTTTCGATTTTGATTATGAATTATTATTCGTCTTCAAAATTCTCGTCATCATCATCGTCATAGCTTTCAAGGTCATCAGTATATTTACTCATATCGTTTTCGTATTCTTCTTCATATTCAAAGTCTTCATCATTTCTATTTTCAGATAATTCTTGTTCAAATTGTTCAACAATGTAATCAGGTACTTCGTTCATAGCTATATGTTTTAAAGCTAAGGTTGTGATTTTCTCTTCAAATTTTTTTTTGATACCTTCGGGAAGGTCCGCAAGTCTTTCTGCTTCATGTTTTGCTAAAATACTAAATAAAAAATCCATATTATGGTTTTCTAAAAAGTTATCGACAACTTTTTCATTTTTAATACTCATTATTACTCCTTTGATTATAAAATGATTTTATTGGTTCTATATATCTTTCCACTTTTAATTTTTCTGCATTTATAATTGAAATGATGTTATTTACAGCATTTTCTATAGTGTCGTTTATGACTAAGTAATCATATTTAGGTAAGTATTTAATTTCGGTTTTAGCATTTGATAATCTTTTTTTAATGGTTTCTTTAGAATCAGTTTTTCGATTTATAAGTCTTTCTCTAAGCTCTGATTCTGTTGGTGGTAAAATAAAAATACTTACAATATTATAACTCTGTTTTCTGATTTGTTCAACACCTTGTACATCAATATCTAATAAAAGTATCTCTTCGTTTTTCAAACAATTATCAATGAATTCATAAGAAGTTCCATACCAATTATCATGAACATTTGCACTTTCGAGGAAAAAATTCTTTTTTTGTTTTTCTTTAAAGTCTTCAATACTTGTGAAAAAATAATCTTTCCCATCTTCTTCATTGACACGAATCGCTCTTGTTGTCCAAGAAATTGAATATTTTAAATTATTTACTTTATTCATTAACTGCTTACAAATAGTGGATTTACCACCACCTGAAGGTGAAGCTAAAGTAATTAAAAAACCATTTTTTTTCATAATTCTTTAAATGATAAGTCTCTCAAAATTTATTGATTAAGTAATAGATTTAGGAATTAAATTATGAGAGACTTAATTAAAAATTAACCGATGTGTTTGCTATATTCATCAGAAGTTAATAATTTTTCTATTTCAGTTTTATCTGAAAATCTTACTTTTATTAACCATCCATCAACATAAGGAGAATTATTTATTAACTCCGGAGTATCGAATAAGTCAGCATTAATTTTTATAACTTCTCCGGTAATCGGTGAATAAATATCTTCTACAGTTTTAACTGCTTCTAAAGAACCTAAAGGTTCTCCGGCATTTATATTGGTACCTTCTTCAGGCATTTCAACGTGAACTATATCTCCAAGTTCGTGTTGAGCAAAGTCAGTAATTCCGATGTATGCATATTCTCCATCTAATTTTACCCATTCATGGCTTTCTGTGTAACGTAATCCATCTAAGATTTCCATTGAGACCTCCAAAATATTTTTATTATCAATTTTTTTATATTTCAATTTTATGTCAAGTTATAAAAAAGAATTTTATCGTATATTCCGAGTTTTTTTTTAATAAGCTTGTTCAATGAAATCAAGTAGAGTTAATTAGTTTATAATTCTTCAAGTGGCTGTTGAAAAATATATATTATTGTTCTATAAGCTTCCGGCTTGTAGTGAGCTTATTTTTTGATATTCTTACAGTTAAAAAGTTTATAGTGTAGTTATCCTACTTGCACCTGTCTTTATTGTGCGAGCATATTTGCTTGCATTCAATAAGCCGGGAACTTATAGATCTTTATTATATTTTAAATTCATCAATTAACATTAGATCTAAAGCAGACCTCCAGGATGCTTTTTTCCATCTTGGAGGTCGGTAGTATGTTGCTTAATTTTTGGTTAGGTTTTATTCGGATTTTTCTTCTGATAAGATGTTAATTATCTTTAAAGCAAATTTGATTTTATCAGTTGTATCCACTGTGTTATTTTCCGGGAATTGGAATAGAATTTTTAAACTATTTGTAGTATCAAATTGAACAGGATATTTAGATTTAGAAATGATTATGTTTAGGATATTTCTTGGTGGAAAATTGTTTTTATCATATTCAATCAGCATCTTTTTTGATAATATCATAAAGTTTTTGAGACCTAATTTTTTTGCATAAAATCTTATTCTAAAGTATTCAATTACAGCATTAGCTGTAATTGGGATTTTCCCGAAACGATCGAGAAGTTCATTTTTTAAATCATCAAATTCTGAGTTGGATTCAAATTCTAACATTCTTTTATATATCTGAAGTTTTTGTTTTTCATCAGTAATAAAATTGGGTGGGAAATAAAAATCACTACCGATTTCTATATTTCTTAGCATATCAGAATCTTCTTCTTCATACCAAATGCCTTTAGGGTTGTTATCTATGATATTTGTAACTGCTTGATTTAGGAGTTTGTTATAGTAGTTAAAGCCAACAGAAGTAATAATTCCTGATTGTTTTGTACCTAATAATGCACCTGCTCCTCTGATTTCAAGATCACGCATTGCAATCTGATAACCTGCTCCTAAAGATTCATATTCGGTTAATGTTTCTAATCTTTTTCTGGCTATGTCGGATAATTTTTTAGGTATGATTAGATATGCATAAGCACGTTTATTGCTTCTACCTACTCTTCCTCTGATTTGGTATAATTGTGCTAAGCCAAACATATCTGCTCTATTAACAAGTATAGTGTTAGCATTAGGTATGTCAATACCGGATTCGATAATCGTAGTTGCAATTAGTACATCATATTTGTGTTCAGAAAAGTCAACTAATATTTTTTCTAATCTTTTTTCAGGTAATTGACCGTGACCGACTATAAATCTGATATTAGGCAAGAGTTTTTTTAATTCTGAGTATATCGATTCTATGGTTTCAACTCTATTATGTATGAAAAAGACTTGACCACCTCTATCAACTTCTCTAAGAATTGCATCTTTAATAACATCATTATCGTAAGGAACAATGACAGTTCTTATGGGTAATCTTGCTTTTGGAGAAGTTTGAATTAAGGACATATTTTTTAATTTTGATAATACCATATTCATAGTTCGTGGTATTGGAGTAGCAGACATATAAAGAGTATCAACATTAGATTTTATTTTTCTGATTTTTTCTTTATGTTTGACACCAAATCTATGTTCTTCATCAATAATTAAGAGACCGATTTTTTTAAATACTACATCTTTTGATAAGATTCTATGAGTTCCAATGATAATATCAATTTCTCCGTTTCGTATTTTAATTAAATCTTTATCAATCATAGCAGGAGAACGAAAACGACTAAGCATAGAGATCTTAACCGGGAACTGTGCTAATCTTTCTTTAAAGACATAAAAATGTTGTTCGGCGAGTAGAGTAGTAGGAACTAAGACAGCTACTTGATATCCGCTTAATACAGCTTTAAAAGCAGCACGAATAGCGACTTCTGTTTTTCCAAAACCAACATCACCACAAAGAAGTCTTTCCATTGGGATACTTTTTTCCATATCCTCTTTAATTTCTTGAGTTGCTTTTCTTTGATCAGGAGTATCTTCATAAGTAAAAGAGTTTTCCATTTCGTATTGCCATTCAGTATCCTCTTGAAATCTTATCCCTTCACGAAGTGATCGCTCAGCATAGAGATTAACTATGTCATCAACTACAAGTTCTATTTGTTTTCTGGCTTTATGTTTTGTAGCTTCCCAGGCTTTACCACCTAATTTATGTATAATTGGGTGAGTACCTTCATCAGAAACGTATTTGGAAACTAATTTTAACTGCCAGGTTGGAACATAAACTTTATCTGTGCCGGCATATTGAATACTCAAACATTCTATAAATTTATCACCAATTTGTATTTTTTTTAACCCTTCATAAATTCCTATTCCATGCTCAATATGGACTATATAATCACCAATTTTTAATGATTCATAATCAACTAAAGCATCACTTTTTGAAAACATTAAATCTAATTTTTTGTGCTTAATTCGTTTAAATATTTCGTGATCGGTAAAGACAGCAAATTTAAAATCATGAGAAATAAAACCTTTATGAAAAACTCCTATTGTAAAACTGATTTTTGAATCTTTAGCATCTAATAGTTGTATCATTCTATTTCTTTGAGCAAAGTTTTCTAATTGAATAAAAATATCGTAATTATTTGTTGATAAATCATTTATATGATTTTCTAAAACCTGTAAATCACTGTTAATAACGGGGATTGGTTCAGTGTGTAAACTTATATCTTCTATTTGTTTGTTAAAATTATTAATAAAGTTATTAGGTAAGAATAAGATTGAGCTATTAAGGAAATTTATTTGATATTTATTGAATGTATCTAATAATTCAGCTTCGTTTAATATAAATTTGTCAGGTTTACAAATATGTTGTTTTGATTTTTTTTGTTGAATATTTTGATAAGCTTCGGCAATTTCCTCTATGTATGCTTTTTGAAAGTCATAATCAAAATTAAAATTGTCAAAGAAAATTATTGATTCTTCAGGATTAATATAATCAAAAAGAGTATATTTTTTATCTTCGAACAAAGGTATATGTGTTTCAATGCCTTCGTAAAAACCTTTTTGAGATAGCATTTCATAAAGATCTTTATTTTCAATATTGTCGTCAATAATTGCTTCTCTACAAGGGATGATTACTACATTTTTTAATTCATATTTTTCTGAACGTTGAGTTGATACTGAAAAATGTCTAATTGAAATAACTTCATCCCCGAAGAACTCCATTCTAATTGGTAGAGTGTAATTTGGTGAGAATATATCAAGTATTCCTCCGCGTTTAGAAAATTGACCTACTTTTTCAATTTGAGTAGAATTTTCGTAACCACAATTACTTAAAAATTTGACTAAGTCGCTTAAATCGTATTCTTGAGTTATGCTAATGTTCTTGATATTTGATTTAATTATATCCGGATTAATTATAGATCGTATTAGATTTCTATAGCTTAGACAAAAAATATGTTTTTCTTTAGAAAGTAAGTTTGTTAATGCTCTTATTCTTTGTGCTCTAATCATATAATGAGGTGATCTATCTTCGTATGGAATCGTTTCATAATCAGGAATAAAACTTACTTGTTGATTGTTTGTTAAAACGATAAAATCTTCTGTTATATCTTCAGCTTGTTTATCATCTTTCGTTACGTAAAGAATTGTTTTTTCAGTTTGATTTAAAATATGACTTGCAATTATAGTTTTCATTGATTGATTGATATGGTTAATATTACAGCAAGAGTTTGATTTATTATGTGATGATTTTTCAAGTTTTAGTATTTCCGGATTTTGAGATAAAAATCTCTCAATTTTTTGATAAAAATTATTAGTTTCAATATTCATGTTTTTCCTTAAATGTATTAATAATTAAAAATATATGTATGTTTTTGTGATTTATTCTTATAATTTTTTTTAAAAAATATCAATATAGTTTTTTTAATTGAATCAAGATTTAGATAATTAACTACATTGATATTATCTGATATTACTTAACTCTCCACTTAATATAGTGAAGTTCTTTATATATTGTTGATACAGTTGATGGTTTAACTCTTAGGTTAATGTTTTGAGAACCGGAACTTTTGATTCTAAACATAGCTTCATATTTAACTACTTGGTCTGAATAACTTTCTATCGCATTCATTGGAATAATTTCATAGTGATCATCATTGTCATACTGGTAGAATATTTCAACAGTAAATAGATTTTCAGGTGCTCCTGATTCGAAGATATAGGCTTCTATGTTTACGATATCGCCTGTTATGACTGTGTCTTCGTCGGGGAATTTCAAAAAGAAATCTTTTATGTATATTTTATCCCAAAATTTTTCAACATTTTCTTTCATAGTAATGATTTTTTTTAATTCTACATTATCATTCTGTATAAGTTTATCACTTGAATTAATTGCAGATAAGTAGAATTTTTTAGAATATTCATCAAGCATTCTGTGCATATTGAAACCCATACCAACTGTATAAATTGATCTTTTCATCATAGAAATCCATTTCAATGGATTGTTTGACATATCTCGTTCATAATAAATAGGAGCTATTTGATATTCTATTATATCGTATATTTGTTCAGCTTCCATATTTTGAGCAGTTTGGAAATCTGAGTAAAAATCAGATGCATTTATAGCCCAGCCATTATTTCCTTCAAAACATTCCGGCCACCATCCATCCAGAACTGATAAATTAAGTACTCCATTTATTCCTGCCTTGATTCCTGATGTTCCACTAGCTTCCATTGGTTTGATCGGGTTATTAAGCCATACATCACAACCTTGTACAATATGTCTTGCTACGTTCATATCATAGTCTTCGATAAAAATAAATCTGTCCTCTACATTGTTTTGCTTAGCAAAATCTACTAAGTTTTTAATTAACTTTTTCCCTTCAATATCTGCAGGATGAGCTTTGCCTGCAAAAATAAATTGAACCGGTTGGAGTTCATTAGTTAAAATATTTAACAGTCTTTGAGGGTTGTTTAATAATAGATTGGCTCTTTTGTATTGTGCAAAACGTCTTGCAAATCCTATTGTGAGATATTTATTATGCAAAATTTGTTTATTGTTTGCAAGGGAAGATATTATTCCTCGTTCTTGTTTTATATGATTTATACGGTTTCTGATAAAAGAAATCATTTGCTCTTTTCTTTGTTGATGTGCTTCCCATATTTCATTGTCGGGAATGTATAAAACATTATTCCAAACAGATTTTCTTTCTGAAGCATGTAAATATTCCGGTCCGACATATCTATTAAAAATTGATGTAAGTTGTTTACTCATCCAAGTTTGAAGATGGACTCCGTTAGTAATATGAGTGATAGGAACTTCACTTTGAAATAGTTCAGGGTATATTTTGTTCCACATTTTCCTTGATACGTGAGCATGAAGTTTAGATACTCCGTTAATGTATTTTGAAAATCTTATAGCAAGTGCAGGTAACCAGAAATTATTTATATCTCCATCAATAGAAGCAAGATTGTCAAACTGTTCAATAGTTAATCCTACTTCGATGATCTTGTTTTTAAGATATTTTTCAATAAGTTTTTTATTAAAATGTTCATTACCTTCAACAACAGGAGTATGAGTTGTAAATATTGTGCTATTACGGATAAGTTCTTTAGCTTCTTCAAAAGTATAATGCTCTTCATTAACATATTTTTTAATAAGTTCTAATATTATAAAAGCAGAATGACCTTCATTTAAATGGTATATCGTTGGCTTAAAATCAATAATTTCCATAAGCTTCATTGAGCCATACGCAAGAACAATCTCTTGAAGTATTCTCTTATCTCTGTCAGCTTCGTATAATAAATGAGTGATAGTCCTGATATTAGGAGGGTTCTTATCAATATCAGTATCTAAAAGAAAGAGATTTATTTTTCCAACTTCAATTTTCCATACTTTTAAGAATATCTCTTGTTTTTCTACAAAAATTGAAATTATTAATTCTTCGCCTTGTTTATTTTTTAACATAGTGACAGGTTTTGTATCCCATTCAATTTCCTTATAGCATTCTTCTTGCATACCATCCGGTTTTATTTTTTGACTAAAATAGCCGTATTTATAAAGCAATCCAAACGCTGTTAGTGGAATAGCTTGATCAGAAGCTGCTTTAAGGTAATCTCCTGCTAGTATTCCTAGTCCACCTGAATAAATCGGGATAGACTCATGTAAACCATATTCCATACAAAGATAAGCACATTTTTTGTTATGTTCTACAGTCCATTTCTTGTCTTTATATAAAAAATCAGTATCATTAAAGTTTAAATAATCCATAAAATTAGAATGTACTTTGTTAAGTTCATATAAGAAACCGGCATCTTTTGAAAGTTCTTCAAGTCTGGAATTAGAAATTACCGATAATAGTTTAACCGGATTATGTTCACATTTTCGATAAAGCATAGGGTCAATACGACTAAACAAATCATAGGCGTCTTTATCCCAAGTAGTCCAAATATTATATGCTAAATCAAGTAATCTATTGAGTGTATCAGGTATTTTAGGTTTAACGTGAATATTGATAAAATGATGATTATTAGTCATTTAATTTCTCCTCTAAATCTGCTAAAACGTTAATGAAATATATATAGGCTTGTTCTGGTGAATCATAAGGTGAAAAATATTTATGAACATCCCCATCTTGAAAATATTTTGTACACATATAATAAAAATGGTCTGAAGTGGTTAAGTATCTTAATATTTTAAGTAGATCTTCTCTATTTTTGTAAATAATTTTTTCTTTAAGTTCGTAAAGAGTTTCTAATGCATTATGTTGCATATCGTTTTCTCTCCATGCTGATAAATCTCTTTCTGCATCAGCCCAAGAAACCGGGTCGGGAAAGGATAGACTTTCTTGTTGATAGTTAGTAAGTTTATATGCTTCTTTTGGTGTGATAAATCCTAAATCTTTATTTTTTAATATTGCCTTTGGTAGATGTTTCATAAAATCAAAGATACCTGTTTCAGCCCATTGATGTTCCCCAAAAGTTTCATAATCCATAAAAAGATTAAGGAATTTATTTTTAGCCGGGTCTTGTTTGGGATCAAGGTTAAAATGTTCTACCCATTTAACAAATTTATCTACGGTTAAAGGATATTCCGGCCAGTCACGATTAGAAAATCTAAAGGCTATGTCGTCTGCTAATTGATAATATTTTAATAAAAGTGAGATTTCAGCAGTATAGTTTTTATATGCAAATAGGGGAGATCTCCAACCTAAAATTCTGTCAACTCCTTCTGTTAGGATAGTGTTAAATCCTTCCATTTCATAAATCAAATTTGAAAGGTTATCTTGATATATTAATTCTGTATTTCTAAAAGTTGATGGAGTATATCCAAATTCATTAATCATAAGCTGTTTATGCATTTCTACTTGTTCTAAGAATTCATTGACATCATATAAGTATGACAATGAATGATAATAGGTTTCTCCAATGAATTCTACACAACCGGTATCAGCTAATGCTTTAAATGAATCAAGTACTTCCGGCCGGTATAATTTAAATTGTTCAACAGCTACACCGGTGATAGAAAAGGATACTTTAAACTGACCTTTATGCTCTTTGATTAAATTTAGTAATAAGTTATTTGTAGGCAGATAGCATTTATCAGATACTTTGTTTATTACTTGTTTATTAAGGGATTCATCAAAGTAAGGTTTGTTTTTCCCAATATCTAACGCACTGAAATGATTAAGTCTAAAAGGTTGATGTACTTGGAAATAAAAATTTATATATAACATATTTACTCCTTTAAGTCAATTCATTGTAAATGGCAAAGATTTTTTCTGATACTTCATCCCATCCAATATGAAAGACTTCTTGTTTGCCTGCATTGCCGACTTTGTAGCATATATCGGGATTTTTGATTAAATAATCTATAATATTTGTCATTTCATTAATATCCCAGAAGTCAATTTTATATGCATTTTCAACTACTTCAGAAACTCCGGATTGTTTTGATATTATAGCTGTTACGCCATAAGCCATTGCTTCTAAAGGAGCAATTCCAAAAGGTTCTGAAACTGATGGTAATACGTAAATATCTACTGAATTTAAAATCTCTTCTACTTGTTTTCTATTTAAAAATCCAGCAAAGATAAATCTATTTTTAAGTCTTAAAGAAGCTGTTTTGTGTAAGAGTTTTCTTGACATATCTCCGGAACCTGCCATAACAAATCTTGCATCAGGATTTAATCTTAAAACTCTATCAGCAACTTCAACAAAATAGTCCGGACCTTTCTGTAGTGTTATTCTTCCAAGAAATAGAATAGTAGGCTTTTTAAAAATTCTTTGTTTTTTTTCTGGAATTATTCCAATGTCATAAGCATTATGTACGATAATTATTTTCCCTGAATCAACACGGTATCTTGAAATTATCATATTAGCAGTATATTTTGAAACGCATATTACTTTATCTGAGTAAGTTAAGCCGTCATGCTCAATATTATGTATTCTGTCATCTCCGTAACCACCGGCTCTGTCAAATTCTGTTGCATGCATATGTGAAATGAGCGGTTTTTTAGATATTCTTTTAGCTATAATACCTGCAGGATAGGTTAGCCAATCGTGAGCATGAATTACATCAAAATTTAATTTTTCTGCAAAATGTTCAGCTCTTGTTGCCATTTCTTGCACTTTTTTAAATAGGTTTTCATCGCCGGAAAGATATTTTTTAAGATTTATTAATACTCTTTCTTCAGTTGTTGTTATGTGTTTTTCCTGAATATGAGAAATAGTAATGATTTCCTTCCAGGTTTGTACTTCTTGAGGAGATAGATAGGTTTCCGGAATTTTATTTACTCCAATGTATTCAAGTTTTTCTTCAATTGTTTCAAAGATAGTTTGATTAAATGTCTTTTGTTTAATAGGGTCAAGAAATACAACCGGTAAAGTGTCAACATCATCCGGATTTTTAAATGGAAAATAAATCATTTCTTTAGTAGGCAAGACTAAATCTATTTCTATACCGAGCTTTAGGAGAGATTTTACCATTCCGTAGCATGCCATTGCTAACCCTCCTGATATTAAGGGTGGGAACTCCCAACTAAACATTAAAATTTTCATTATATCCTACCTTTTTAATGATTCAATAATTTTTTCTATAC
>JALNXV010000189.1 GCA_023230175.1 Candidatus Cloacimonadota bacterium | reverse complement strand
ATCATTAGGATTTAAAGCAGGTTCTGAAATATTACCGGGAATATCATTCCATACAATTGTAACTTTTAAAGGCTCATTTCCTGTCGCAACAACTTCAAGACTAATTGTTTGACCATTTGATAAAGACATTTCTTTAATATGAGCATTTTCAAAAGAATCATCAGTCATTACAGATGCTGCCTTTTCTGTATTCATTAGGCCCCATCCATAACGATAATCCGGACCTATTGTATGGTTGTCAGCTGTATGTATAATTAAAGCTTTTAGTGTTGCCGCTTTTAATGCTACTTCATTATGTAAATTTTCTTGATGTTGTAATAATACGCCAATACTTCCGGTAACCATTGGGGTAGCCATAGATGTTCCACTATAAGAATCATAACTATTATTAATATTTGATGACTGATACACTGATGAATAAACATCTACCCCTTTAGCCACAACATCCGGCTTTATCCTACCATCATCCGTAGGACCCCAGCCACTAAAACTTGACATATTTTCATTGTTATTTACAGCTCCAATTGTAAGAACATTTTTTGCAACACCATTATGTGAAATACAATCATATCCATCAGGTCCGCCATCTTTCTCTCTCATAGTTTGACTTAGTACCCAGTTTCCATTTTCCATTACATAATGACTTGAGGCACCATCCGGACCGTCTCCTCTATCATTTCCTGCAGCCTTAACAATTAAATACTCTGGTGCTGCATTCATTAATGCATCCCATTCTTGAGCATTTTCACTATAAAAACCAAAATTGTAATCCTCTGTTTCTGAGATACTTGTATCACCATACCAATACCAAGAATAATTTGAATAACTAAAGTTCCATCCGGTAATGTATCCATAAGAATGATTTGATACTTTTAAACCATTATTTGCAGCCGATAACATTTCACTAGAATCATTATTCCAATCATATCCAACTAAATTTGCTTGATATGACATCCCTTTTGCCGCAGAAATAACACCTCCGGCTATCATAGTGCCACCTACATGTGTCGCATGAGCACTATAAGACTGGGGATTATCTCCTTGAGAAGCTCTATTTTGAAATTCTTGATGAGTCAATAGTATTTTTGCTTCATCCCAAAGAGCTAATGTTTGATTTGAACCTGTTAACTCTAATGAAGCTAAACCACCGGGATATAGATGTGAAGTTTTAATTAAATTTGCTCCATCAGCATTCTCGGTAATATAGTATAATGGTACATTACCTTTAAAATTTTTCAATTCTATAGTTGTTCCATTTTCATAAGTTTCCCTGATAACTAAATTTCTTTCTTGAGCAATTTTAATTGCTTCTGCTTTTTCCTTGTGAAACTTATCTGATAACTGTTTAATAGTATTGTTATTATCCGATAATAACAAACATATCGCCATTAAAAACAAAAATAACAAATAATACTTTTTCATTTTTTCTCCTCGTTTATTTTTTAAATTCTTTAATTAAAAAATCTATCATTATAAATACTTATATTTTAATCAATTGATACTAGTAATGCAAATTATCAAAAAATAGCATTAATTATAATTTCAGGCTCAAATCTATAATGTGACCCTTTACCTTCGAAAAAGCAATGCTCTTTAATCATATGAATATTAAGTGGAGTCCATTGAATTTCAATATTTTTTTCAATATTTATTAACTTAATAATTGCTTTTTTAAATGTTCCTTTATGATTAAAAGGGCATAACACAAGACCTCTATAAACTTCTTGAAATACTTGATATTTATCATCAATAATAATATAGTCTTCAATCATATCTTTAGATTTATCTGTAAAAAATGATAATCGATCTGCAATATCTTCTTGAGTTTTATTTAAACTCTTCAATTTATTGAAATCGTCTTCTATGATTTCATGCAAATGTCTGTTATCTTTTCCAAGAAAACCACTTAAAGACAATACTCCCGGTTGCATTTTATCAATAATTTTTTGTTCAAATGGATCTAATTTCATAATATCACCTCACCTTTAAAATCATCCAAAACTGTCATAATATATTTTTTCTTTAGGTATCTTTAAAGCAATAAGTTCTTTTTCAACTGCTGCTATCATTCCGGGACTACCACAAAGATAAGCTTCGGTATTTGCTGAATCTCGTAGATAATCTTTAATATATGTAGGAATATAACCTTTTTTACCGCTCCAATCGTCATTATCTTCCGGAGCTGAAAGTATAGGTACATAAGTAAAATCTTCTAATGATTTTTCAAACTCTTGCATATATTCTGTTAAATATAAATCTTTTTTTGTTCGTGCACCAAAAAAATAAGTCATTTTTCGTTTGGATTTATTATTATCAAGATATTCAAGCATTGATTTAATGGGAGCCTTTCCTGAACCTCCGGCTATAAATATCATATCTGCATCTGTATCACGAATATAAAAATCACCAAAAGGACCTGTTAAATTAACTATATCACCTTCTTTCATATATTCATGAACCCAAGTAGTACATATACCTTCAGGAACCTTTCTGATTATAAGTTGAATTGTATTATGTTGTTCAGGTATAGATGATATCGAGTATGCTCTTGAAACAGATTGTTTACTTTTAGCATAACCGGGGGCTTCTAATTGCATATATTGACCAGCCTTAAATTCAATATAATCAGGTTCTATTAATTTAAAAGTGACACCTTTTATATCATAAGTATAATTTATAATCTCGATTATCTTAGCTTTAAACTTTTTAATATTAAAAAGTTCTTCAGGTATGTTGATTGAGATGTCTTGTCTAATTTTTATCTGACAAGATAATCTAACATTATCTTTAATTTCTGAATCATTTAAATATGGCTTCTCGGTTGGTAATAATGGACCACCACCATCTAACACTTTTACTTTACAAAAACCACAGCTGCCTCTTCCTCCGCAAGCTGAAGGAATAAATACCTTATTTTCTGCGAGAGCAGATAAAAGATTACCACCGCCTTTAACAATTATCTCTTTTTTATTGTTTATTGTTATTTTACAATCTCCGTAATTTGCAAAAAAATATTCCGCTAAAATTAAAAGTATAGTTAAGATAAGACTTATAATTACGACGGTTACAACATTCCATAATATAATAATCACTTATACTCCTTTTGAAACTACTGAATAATAACAGTACCTGAAAATCCAATAAATGCTAAAGCCATAATACCTGTGATAATTAAAGTTAATCCGGCACCTCTTAAACCTGCAGGAACCATCTTTTCACGGATTCTTTGTCTTATTCCTGCAAGAGCCATTATTGCTACTAACCATCCTAAACCACTTCCGGCTCCATAACCTACAGTTTGTAAAAAATTATAATTTCTTATTACCATAAATAAACTAACACCAAATATAGCACAATTTACCGTTATCAATGGCAAAAAAATACCTAAAGTATAATATAAAGCAGGCGAAAATCTTTCTACTATCATTTCTGTCATCTGCACTGTGGCTGCAATAACTATTATAAAAATAATATATTGTAGATATATAATGTCTAATGGTACCAGTACGTAATGATAAACAAAATAATTTAATATTGTTGTTAAAGTTGTAACAAAAAAAACTGCCATACCTAAACCAAAAGATGATTCAATTTCTTTAGAAACAGATAAAAAAGAACACATTCCTAAAAAATTACTCAATAAGATATTACTGGTAAAAATTGCCGCTAGAAATATTATGAATGAATTGATTTCCATTAATTACCTCTCCATTACTTTAAATAGTATTTATTTTGGATATACCAAAATAACAAGGCTAACATAAAAAATGCACTTGGAGCCATAACCATAATTGACCAAGGTGTCCACCACGAACCTAAGACTTGTAAACCAAATACAGTACCAAAACCAAATAATTCTCTAAAAAATGCTATAATTAGCAAAACAAAAGTATAACCAAAACCTGCACCTAATCCATCAACAAATGATAAATATGGAGTATTTTTTGCCGCAAAAGCCTCTAACCTACCCATTAAAATACAATTAGTTATAATTAAGCCGACATAAGGTCCTAATTCTTTACTAACCTCCGGCATAAAAGCTTTTAAAAATAAATCAATCATAATAACCCAAGAAGCTATAATTAATGTTTGAGCAATCATTCTTACTCTACGGGGTATAAAGTTTCTAATTAAAGATACAGTTAGAGATGATAATGCCAAAGCAAACATTACACCAATACCCATCACAAGACTATTTTTTATTAAATTACTGACAGCAAGTGCTGAACATATCCCAAGCACTTGCTTCCAAACAGAATTTTCAGCAAAAGCCGCTTCTTTGAAAACTTTAATAGCACTCATTATTTAACCTTTACTTTTTCTTTTATATTTTGAGATTCTTTTAAAATCATATCTACAACAGCCTTAGTTGAAGAAGTAGCTCCGGTAATTCTGTTAATTTCGTAGGGGGATTTAGGCTGTTCATTTTCATCAATTAAGCTAATTCTTTGTATCTGCATATCCTTAAACATTACTAAATTATTAAACTGTTTTAAAAACCAATCTTCAGTAATTCTTGCACCAAGACCAGGAGTTTCATTTTGGTTAGTTATTTGTAGATTTAAGATTGTCTTTAGCTTTGCATCAAAAGCAATTACAGCTTCAATAGAACCCCATAATCCGCTTCCTTTAATTACAAAAGCATATCCAATAATTTTTTTATCAATAATACCTTGATAATACAAGAGTGAATCATTTGCATCTTTATATGTTAATATATTTATATGTTTTTTAAACAATTCATTGATATTGTTATTTAAATTGTTAATATTTAATGAACGTAATATAGTCTCTTGGAATTTAAGTTCATTATATTGAGTTACTTTATCTTTAGTGGAATGATAAAAAAATGCCAACATTCCTGTAAAAACTGTTGTTAAAATGATTATAAAAACGATAGGATATAATCTTGATTCTATAAATGATTTTTTTGTAGTCATTATGCCGCCTGTTTTACTTTCTTAGTTGTGATTTTAGTTATAATATAATCAATAATAGGCATAAAGGTATTACCTAATAAAAGAGCAAACATAAAACCTTCAGTAAATAATGAAAATCTCCTTATAAAAACTGTTAAAAATCCTACAATTACTCCATAAATCCAGATTCCTTGTTTAGTTTTTGACATTGAGATAGGATCAGTTATCATAAACACACTTCCAAATAAAATTCCTCCCGATAAAAGGCTAAAAAAAGCATTTTCAGGATTAAAAATAAAACTAAATATTAAAAAAGATATAATACAAGAAGTAATAGCTTGCCATTTAGCAGTTTTTGTAAAAACTAAATAAATTCCAGCTAATACAATTAGTATAGCTGAAGTCTCACCCATAGAACCGGGTATAAGTCCAAGTAATAAATTGGATATAGGCTCATTAATACCTTCAGTGATGGCAGACATCGGAGAAGCAGAGGTTATTAAATTACTATTTATTCCTCCTCCCCATTTTACTAATCCTCCGGGGAAAGAGGTAAAAGGTGTAATCCATTTTACCGTCATTGCTTGAGGAAATGATATATATATAAAAGTTCTACCAACTATAGCAGGATTAAAAATATTAGCTCCGAAACCACCAAACACCATTTTCCCAAATATAATTGCGACTACAGCTCCAACACCTGCAATCCAAAAAGGTATAGATGGAGGCAAAGTTAATGCTAATAATGTCCCGGTAACAAAAACAGCCATTGAAACTTTTCCATTTGGCTTTTTTCTTATCATAATCCATTCACTTAAATATGATACAATATTGGTGAATAATATGACAGTTAAAACTCTCCAACCAAATAAGTAAATACTAAATATGATTATGGGAATTAATGAATATAATACTTTATTCATCATAACTTGCTTTAAGATATTTAATTTCATAAAGAGTTCATCCTTTAAAATGATTATTTTTTATATTTATATATCAGGTCTTCAAGTTTTCGTTTTGGTACATGGTGAATACCTTTATCATCACGCCAATATTTAATAGATCCTGTTTCATCAACTTCTTCTAAAACAACTGTTTCAGCAGGTTTACCTAAGGCAATTACTAACAAGATTTCAAATTCTAAAGGAAGTTTAATGATTTTCTTTAGTTTGTTTTTATTTATAGAGGCTATCATACAGGCACCAAGATCTTTTTCAGCTGCTGCTAACATTATAGTTTGAGCAATTATACCGGGATCAACATTAAGATGAGGAGCAAATTGCATCTCTGTAAACAAAACTATATATGAACTTGGTCTTTCTTCCGGTTCCGGACCAACCCAATCTTGTAAGTAACCAGCCCAACCTATACAAGGGAAAATTTTATCATTTAGCTCTTGATTATTAGAAATAAAAAATTTCACAGGTTGTCTATTAGCTGCTGATGGAGTTAGTCTTGCAGTGTCTATAATGTCATAAATTATCTCATCACTAATTTTATGACGATTGTCAAACCTTCTTATACTGCGAGTTTTTTTAACTAAATCTTTAAACATTTCCAACTCCTAATCATTTAATAATAGCATTAAATAAGATTTTTTCAATATTGTCAATAAATATTTAAATTTTTTTTATTTTTTTTCTTGACAAATTATCATATACTGTTATAGTTGACCATAACAGTATATAAGTCAATATGTAGGAAGGAGGATAAATGAATGTGTTTAATAATACTAAACCCTTATATCTCCAATTAAGAGAAAAGATTGAAGAAGCTATTTTAGATGATGTTCTTAAGGAAGAAGAAGCAGTTCCGTCCATTAGAAATCTATCTAAGATTTATGAAATCAATCCAATCACAGTATCCAATGCTCTAAGTGAATTAGTTGATTCACAAATATTGTTTAAAAAGAGAGGAATCGGTATATTTGTTAATAAAAATGCCGGACAATTAATAAAAAAACATCGTTTAGAAGATTTTATATCTAATGAATTAAAGCCGGCACTGGAAAGGGCAAAATTATTAGATATTGATAGAGATTCGTTGT
>JALNXV010000188.1 GCA_023230175.1 Candidatus Cloacimonadota bacterium | reverse complement strand
CTGCCATTGTTCCAAGGTCTACTTGGCAAAGCATCGTCTGTTACCGTAAGCACACCATTATTAACTTTATGATTCATTTCTCCAGTATCTCCCAAAGAACCATTTCTTAAATTACGTCTTTTATACCAAACTGGTGTTCCTGCACCGTAAACTTCAGTAGATACAGCAGTTTGCACACTCTCTTTTACTACCTGAGAAACAGTAGCATCAAGCACTTGATCTACTTTAGATTGAATATAACTTTCAAGTTGACTTAAACTTGTAAACGATTTACCTGCCAATTTCTTCACCTTCACTTTGATTGCCATTTGCATATTGATACATATCTCTCAACATAGGAATCTTGTCCCAATCTAATTTATTTATATCTTTTACTAAACTTTTACTAAGACTTTTTATTTGCTTATCTGTGGGGAGTTTATCGATAAGTTGCTGTAGTTTTTGAGATAGTATATTCTCAACACTATTCCCAACCCTCATCCTCTGTTCAATTTCTTTATTAATCATCTCATCAATAAAATTTTTCTCACTATCAGCAATCCGATCCAATATATAATCCCATATCTCATTTTGAATCATAAAATCATATTCTTGTATAGAATCCTCTCCAAACTCCAAGTCCGTATAAGTAGCAATTATTTTCATGTCTTTCAATAACTTTTTCATATAAAAGTTACAAACAACCATATTATTTTCATTTATTTCTAAACAACCATCTATTACTTGATTACATAATATTTGTTTTTCTATAAAACTAGTAAAAGACTTAACCTCTATTTCTTTGCCATTATACATACCTTTTTCGTCCATTAAATCTTGAATTTGCATATACTATATACCTCCAATATATCTAAAATTTTTATATTATTAACTTAACCTATCCATAAACGTCTCTATATCATAACCATACCTAACTTTCTTTTTCTTCTGCTCAACAAGAATACAATTATTCCTAAAGAAATTCAAATTTGTATCCATTTATATTATCTTTTAATCCATTACAACATTCTGAAATATTAGAATGAGATATTTGATATTCTTCCCCTGCTTTTCGTAAACTATCAAATATTTGGCCAGTATTAATACAAATGACTGATTTTTTAGTTTTAGGTTTATAATTGCATAATCCTACTTGACTACCTTTTTTTAAAAGAGTTTTTACTGTGGTAGTATGAATTTTTAATTGATTGGATATATCTTTTTGTTTGTATCCATTATTATATAAATCACAAACTTGTTTAGTGATATTTGTTAATGCAGAAGTATAAATATTATTCCAATTTATATCATTCTCTTGTAATTTTAATATATCTAACAAACCAGAGTTTAAAATACTATTTTTTATCCACGTTGGTTCAGATTTCTCACAGTTTAATACAATATAAAAACTAATATTATTATTTAATGCCAATTGCTTCTTTTGAATATCATTATTTTGTTCTTCTTCTAATGTTCTCTTTTTATTTGCTAATCTCATAGGTTTATAATGTTGTTCTCCATGTGTTTCAATAATACAACTTATATGTGGGATATAAAAATCATATTTAAATCTATCACACCAATCAAAATCATATTTTGATAATTCTTTTTTATATAATATATTTAACTCATTTAAAAAACTAACCATAAATCTTTCCGGATAAGACGTTCCATTCCCACACCTTTGACAACCAAAACCTCTATTTATTAGATCAGCAATACTTTTATTCTTTTGGTATCCACAAATAGGACATTGCATCAAAACTTTTCTATGATCTCCATATGAATATTTGTAAATATCCTCCATATTCACAAAATACTCTTTATATTCAGGATGTGTAACTGCAATACGGGTACATTCAAAACACTTTATAGATGATTTATGAGATGTTATTTTATTAATATTTTTTAATTCACTTTTATGTAATTCTTTAGGACATTTAAACCAAAAACTTTTACCTGTACCATATGCAATATTATCTGGTTTACAATCATTCAATTCATAATCCCATCTATCTAATACATCTTGTCGATTATTTTCTATACACCATTGTTCAAAAGATTTACCATTTTTTAATTTAGTTTTGTTTGCATTTTTACTTCCATATAAATTTATAGCACATTTTTTACAATAATATTTACCATCTTTGTTAACATATTTTAAATAATTTTGCCATACGATAGGTTTTAGATATGGATTTTGACAATTTATACCATCACATTTAATATCTACTTTTATATTAGAACCATTTTGTAAATCTTGTACTTTAACAAATATTTTTGTTCCTTTTTTTAATTTTAATAAACCTTTTACATTTTTATATTTAGATATTGTATAACCCAAATTTTCATAATAAGCAACATTATTACCAGTAATACCAACTTCAACTTCTTTTGTTATTAATCCCATCTTATTACCTCCTATAGTAATTTCCTAAATAAAAAATCAGAGGAAACAGTTTAGGATTACTGCTTTCGTGTTGCAATCACTATCCTCCGAAATGTAAACTATTTTATTTTAATATTATTTATCGCCCAAACCCCAATCCCTATAGCATCAGCAATATCTTCACCAACATCTAATTTATATTTCATCTTTACAAATGCCTGAGTATTTTTCTTTTGTTCTTCACGTTTCCGACCTTTAATTCCGCAAAAACTTTTCCAAGCACTAGGTTCAATAATTTGAAATCCTACATCTAATTTAAAAAGATAGGCCATCAAAATACCTTGCAATTGTCCTAACTGTTTAAATGTGCCATAATTCTGTTGAAATTGAATATCTTCAAAAACTATAAAATCAGGTTTATGTTTATCAATCAATTCGATCATTCTATCATTCATCTGTTTCATACGTTCAATAGGGTTTTTTTCTTTTGTATCTGCTTGTAATATTCCATATGTAATCAATTTTTTATCTTCAAATAGGGAATACCCACTTATTTTAGTTGCTTGATCTAAGCATAAAATTTTGATAATAAATTCCTCCAAACAAAAAGAGAGGTTATTTATAATTTCTAACCCCTCTTTATATATTAATTTATATTGTTATTCTAAAACACCACATAATCCACACCACTAACAACAATCACTCCATCACTACCACCAGTAAAAGGTACTGATTCACTTAAAATATCTAATGGCTTTCCTGCTTCATAAGTACCAACAACAAATATTGCTGATAATTCAGGAGTATTATTAATAATTGTCTCAATATTCCCTGGCAATATCTGATCTGGATTACCATCAACATCAGTAGGAGAAGTAATAGTTAGTAAATTATTAGCAAAACTTACTGTCCCTTGTTGACTTATTCCTGTACCAGCAACTAATATTACCGAATAATCATTTCCGCTTACTCCTGCGGTTTTACAATTTATCACCATTGAACCACCTGTTGAACCTGTCACAGTTACACTTGCAGGTGAAGATGGTTGAGTATCAGCAAATCCTATGGTATCACCAACGGAAGATGTTATATTTCTTATATATTCAGTATTGCTTACAGCAAATTTTATTGTTCTATTATTTAAAGAATTTAATTCAAAATTTTTAGTTGAGTCTACTAATGTTGTAACTGTTCCATCGGATGTAGATGTACCACGAAGAAGTGCAGATTGAATTGGAGTAGTTATGGTTGCATTCATAGTGGTGGGGATATTAGTTATTAAGCTTGCTCCCATATCAACGACACGACCAGTTATTTTAACCGTACCTCCATTAATAGCAGATATTCTGCATCTGATACCAACCCAATTACCAAGGTTAATTGACCATACTTCATTAATCCCTGTAGTTGAAGTAGCAGTAGTTAATTCTGGAAGTCTTATTGCAGGGGCAGAATACCAATTGTTTTCAGAGTCACAACCTTCAAAATTAATAGTACGACTTGTACTATCACCAGTTATATAAATAGTTAATTGATCGTTGCGGCCAGATTTGAATGTAGTGCCGCTACCTATAGTTGTAGTATCTTGAAATACCCATAAGTTTGTTTGTATATTCATGTTTTTATCCTCCTTTGATTTATTGATTTATAGTTTAATTTTTATTATTATTGATTGTTTATATAAAAATAAATGGGTAGATAATTATATTATTCATATCTACCCATAAAATATTTATATTTATATTATTATTATTATTAAAATTATGAACAAGTTACATTTATTTGATCTGTAAGCCCTGTAGCAGTATGAGTTACAGTAATTATTGAATTGCCACTTGCAATCCTAGTAATTAAACCGTTAGCATTTATAGTACATGTTGCAGTTGTACCACTTACAAAACTACAATCTGCCGCAGGAATTACCATATTGCTATACGGATTATTTCTAATTCCATAAACTGTTAATTGCTGAGTTGTATTAGTAGCATTTAAAGTTACAGCAGAAGGATAAGATGCAATTGCTATAAAGTTATTAGATGCAACAACAGGTTTAATAAATATAGTCGCATAATTATCACTTAAATTAGCTAATGCCTTACCTTCTAATTTAGAAGTGGCTGCTTTACCTGCGCCAAAATTCAAATCAAAAGCACCAGATGCTTTAAATTTATCAACGACAATTTGAATATCTGCTACTTTACCGCTAGAATTCATAATCTCAGTAAACATAGACAATTCATATGTATCAGGAAAATCATTAGCTGCAATTACAATGCTATTCACAGATACATTATATTGATAACTACATTTAACTGTAGTATTACCTCCACCTGCTACAGTAATAGATTTTGTTGAAGGAGTAACGGTAACTTTAGTTCCATCAGTTTTCTCAACATACACTTTACCTACAGGAGTTTGTGCAACTGTTCCAACACCACCTGATAAAGTTACAGATTCTTCAAAAATCCAATAATTTTGTAAACTAGTAGCAATGGTAGTTCCATTGGCTATAGCTAAATATTCTTCTCTCCAACTTGCATCTTCTATTGTTACCGACAATTGTTTACCATATGAGTAATCAAATAAAAGTTTATCACCCTTACCACCCTTAATTTCTAGATTTTGAACTGTTTGTGCTAATCCAGAATTTAAAAGGGTTTTACCAGTTAATACTATTACATCATTCACCGTATCTCTAAGTTGAATATCCGCAACGTCTACTATAAATTGTTTATCTGCCAATTTAATTCCTCCTTATAAATATATTAATAAAATAATGATTAATTTATATTCTTGGTTAATTGACTGAATTCAGATTCAGATATTAATACATGATCATACCTTCCTCTTTCTTCTATGTGACTTAACCAATCACTAACTTTATCTCCAGAACCGCCTTTAATAAGAGGATATGTATAAACCTCGAAGTTTTTAATTAATTGCATCCTCTCTAAACCTTTATTGAATTGATATATTGTTAATTGTTCAATATCTTCATATTTCATACCAGAAACACAATGGTAAGCAATTATTCTCTCTTCCAAAGTAGCAGATTTATTTTTATTTGCTAAAAATTCTTCTGCTTCTCTAAGTCTTTTTTCTAAAGTTGGATCTAAAATTTGTTCAACATTAAGTAAATTTTGTTGTAAAATAATATTCTTTATATTATCAAACTCAAAATCATTTATTATAATATTGTTAACTTTTAAAAACAATTGCTCATTTTCAAAAAAGAATTTAAACTCTTGATCTTTTAAAACCATATTTAACGTTTTATTCAACATTTCAATAATCTTTGGTTCTTGATAAGATATTACAAATAAAAATAATAAATAAGACATTTTTATTATTTCAACATCAGGAAATTTATTTTTATTTATTGTTAAACAATTAACATTATTATAAAATTCCAGCATATCAGTTATTTTGATTGGATATAACTTTATATTTTTATATTTAACTGGTTTGCCAAAAACATTATTTAAATTTAAATTATCCATTTTTAAGTAAACCTCGTTAACATATTAAATGTATAACCTGAAAAACTATTATTCCATGCCACTATATCAATTGAATTTTTTAACATTAAATTTCCTATTCCATTAATATCTTCTCCGTTAAATGTTTTTAAAATCTCTTCAATTATTTTAAATGTTCTTTGCTTATTGTTATCTAAATCAATAATTGAATTATGTATTATTATTTGAAAATTTATAAAAACTTCTGATAAATAAATGTTTTCCGGTTTTATTTTTGGAATAAAAAATCTTAGTTCGGAACGAACTGAATCAACAATATTATTAAAAAAAGGATATTTAAAAATTCTTTGTTGATTGAGTGGGTCTGATCCAAATCCACATAAATCAATTATTTCTTCAATAGTTAGATCTGGTTGTAATAAAGCGTTTGACGAATTATACTTTATCAATTTAAGTAGATTTTGATTTTCAATTAGTGTATTGCCAATATTGGATATTATATTACCTATATTTGATAATTGAATTAATTCAGACATTATTCTTTATCACATCCTTTATATATCAAATAGTCACCACATCTGGTATGTTTGTTGGAGTTGGTAGGTTTAGTTCTTTAGATAGGATAGATTCTATGTTGTTAAAATCCCAATAAGGTATTCTTAATAATTTTATATTATGATTCTTACAACACCCTATGGGGGTAGCTCCATTTTGTATAAAAATATTTGCTTGTTTTATATTAAATATTTTCATTTAATTCCCCTTAAATCCCTTAAAATAAACTCTTCAAACTAATATTCTTCTCAATAAATTTACTACCATCTGAATCATCAACTGCTTTTAAAGTAATATTATAATTTGCTTTTAGTGCTTTAATAGAACAATTGTTTCCATCTATTATATTCAACTCATATACACTTATATCTCCAACAACACTAAAAACAAACGTCTGTTCTATAGATACACCATTATCATATTTTTGTGCAGTATAATTCTTACTTTGATTTATTTTTATTTCGGTATCAGGAGCACTTGCAGATGATAAAGAATAAGTATAATTGTGTAATTCTGTTTCAGTTACAGTAATTTCAATACTATCACTTACATCATTATAACTAGCAGTAATAATGC
>JALNXV010000187.1 GCA_023230175.1 Candidatus Cloacimonadota bacterium | reverse complement strand
AGTATCTTTATGAAGCATTGACCATAAATTATTATGATTACGATATTTCTTAATTAAAACAAAATGATTTTCCGGTTGAATTTTTATACTTTGTAAAAGAGGATATTCATCACAATCAAATTCAATAAGAATTTCAGGATTTGAACGACTAAACGATTTAATTTCTACACAATCAATAATTGTTTGTATAAAAGCCTTAATAAAGATCAAAACAATCAACGCAAAGATACAAAATTTAAAATCATTGATAAACTTGATATCATATAAATTGTTAATATTTAAGATAATTGGTTTTGTTATAATAATGACACACAAGACAGTAAAAATAGCAGTAATATATATTTGTAATTTTGAATTGCCTTTTTCGTCAAAAAATCTTCTCATATTTACATTTTTCTGATACAATAAAACTGATGCCCACTTTTTACTAAATTGATTATTTCGTTTTAATACTCTTACTATCATTACAAGACTATAAAAGGCTATTAATAGAAATAAGGCAAATGAAATTAAGTCTGTGATGTCATCAACAACATAGTATTCTATATTTTCATAATATGTAAATATTAAAGATTTTATTACATCTAAAGCTTTTACAAAAATAGATTTATACAAATCTAAAACTAATAATAACAAGCAAATAATGCCTAAAGCTGTAGCTGTTGAATTTCTATTTTTCTCATTCATTTAGACCTCACTATCAAACAATTTTCATATCAAAAAACTTGTTTATATATTCTTCAATGTTAAATTTCCTTTTTAAGCCTGCATAATTCATATATCTCACCAAGCCAAAGATTGAACGCTCTTTCCAAGCCCTGTCATGCTTTCCAAAACACCACGCAACGCCGGCATAACTATTAGGATCTCTCCCGTCAAGACTATATTTATTATTTAAATAAATTGCAATCTCAAAAGCCTTTTGTGGAGTTTCTACCCATTCAATAATCTTTTTACCCCAATACATCCTCATATAATTGTGCATTTTACAGGTAAAAACTAACTCTTTTTGTGCTGAATTCCAAGCTTCATCGTGAGTTTGTGCATTTTCTAAGGTTTCTAAATCATATATAAATTCTCGATAATCATCTTTATGCCTATCTAAGGTTTTTTTTGACCAATCGGGAAGACAATCATATTTACTATAATTTTGATTATAATAAACAAAATTCATTGCCAGTTCTCGCCTAACAAATAGCTCTTCAAAAAACGCTGTGGAGTTTTCACCCTCAATCTTTAAAACTTCCAAGGCAATCTTCAAAGCTGATATTTGCCCAAAATGGAGATACGGACTTAAATTACTACTTACATTTAAAGTTGGATTATTACTATCTTGTGCATAATGAGTTAACTTTTTATTAATAAACAATGCCAAATACTTTTCAGCTTCTGTTTCTCCACCTCGAAAAGAAGGTTTTATTATAAATCTCTCTTTAGTAATATTTAAATAACGGTTATTTATAATATCTTTCCATTCAAGTATTTCATTATCAAAAAGTATTGACTTATTATTAATTACAGGCATTTTTGAAACGATTAAAAATTGACTACTGTATAAATTAATCTTTGGCCTTAAAACTCCGGCAGAATAAGCTTCTTTATGATATGCAACTTTTACCGGTACAATTACATCAGATTCAATAATACTTACATCACAATCAACTTTTGATATGATTTCATATCTCCACTGACGTTGCACTTTCAAATACCCATAATCCATAAATAAATGTGATGCTCTTAAAGCTAATTCAGAAATAATATTGACCGGATTACCTATTTGAACTATAAAATTTATCTCTAATTTTCTAAATCTTTCCGATAATTCCCTAATACCCTCATACATAAACAAATAATGTCTTTCCTGTGCTTCCGGAAATTTGGTAAAGACAAAACATACCACCAAAGGTAGATTAGTCTCATTAGCTTTTGAAACAGCAGCATTTAAGGTATGATTAAAACTAATCCTCTGAGATTGTTGCATCCAATAAAGAATATAATCACCCTTGCCCTTTGTACCCGATTTATGCAAAAATATTCTTTCTTCGTACATACTACCTGTCAAAATTTTTTAGATAATGCATCACTAATGCACAGGTTGTATATTCAGGATTTAACATACCACTTTCTGTCATTGAGATACCTAATTCGCTTGCACTTAACAAATCCAAAACCTTATTCTGCTCAAAAATATCAGGCAAAGCTTCATAGCCAAAACTTAATCTCACACCTTTATAATTATGATTAAAGTCATCTTGTGGAGTAGTTTTTTCTTCAAGATTAAGCTCATTTCTAATCAGTGAATGAACCTTTGCCGCTAAAGCTTCGGTTAAGGCTGAACAAAAACCATGCCAATAAAAATAATTTTGATACTGATCAGTTTCCTTTAACTCTTTAGCTTTTTGAACAGCTCGTTCTCCTAAGGTTACTAACTGAAAAGCAATGATATCTTTATCTCCGGTATCAATATGTTTTAATGAATGATTTATTGGTTCTCCGTTAAAATCTCCGGTAAAAACAACCTTTGCGATATTTTCAGCTTTATTATTCAGATTACAAACAGAACACGAGCCACAATCATCACATTGAGCATTATAAACAATAATCAAATCATCTCTTGAATTCGCTTGATAATAACCATATACATAAGCCGGCTCAACAAATTCTTCTGCCCATTGCCACATAAGCTTTAAAGTATTATTGATTTCTTTTTGTAATTCTACATTTTTATCAAAATCTTTAGGTTTAAATTGCCATAAAGAATAATATAGGAATTTATAGTTCAACCAATCTTTAAACTTACTTAAAGGATAATTCTTAACAGGATGAGAACCTTTAAAAGGTAAAATCGGAGTAGGATTACTTCTATAAACCTTATTTAAAGGTAATTTATCCATTTTCATATTATCTATAACAAAATTATTTGCTTTGTTTTTGTATTCCTGATCATACAGACTATACTCTTTAAGTGCCTGCATAAATTTTAATCCGGAAAAAGCATCTCTACCATAAACAACTTTTCCTTTATAGACCGGTTGTAATTGCTTAGCAATAAAATCTTGATTGAGTGCTGCTCCTCCACAAACAACAGGAATCTTAATATCCTTACTATTTAAATATTCAAGAGTCTCTTTCATATATCCTGTTGACTTAATTAATAAAGCACTCATTCCCAGACAATCGGGCTGATATTGAATTATTGCTTGATAAATACTTTGTTGACTTTGCTTTACACCAATATCAATTACCTTATATGCATTATTTTCTAATATAATCTGTACAAGATTTTTACCTATATCATGAACATCACCCTGAACTGTTGCTAATAACATTGTTTCTTTGTGATTAGAGCTTGTTTCTCCCATATAAGGTTTTAATAAATCAACCGATTTCTTCATCACTTCAGCTGATTTCAACACAAAAGGTAATTGAATTTTACCTCTCTCAAACATCTCCCCTACTTCTTGCATTGCAGGTATTAAAATACTATTAATAATTTCTAAAGCAAATAAAGGTTTATCTTTTGCTTCTTCAATCATTTCAATAATAGTTTCTTGTAAATAATTAGTTCTACCCTTAATGACATACTGTTTCAATCTATCTTTTGCGGGAATACTCTCAATATATTTTTCATCTTCTTGCTTAATATCAACATCAAGTTCGGCTAACTTTAATAAAGGGTCACTCTTTTCTCTATTATTATAAATTAAATTTAAACAAAGAGTTAAGACATCCTCCGGAATCTCTGCCACAGGTAGTATTTTGGATGAATCTACTATAGCCGCATTTAAACCGTTTTTCACACATTCGTGTAAAAAGACAGAATTTAAAATCTTTCTTATCTTAGGCTTAAGCCCAAATGAGACATTGCTGACACCCATAATTGTATTGATAAAAGGATAATTATCACTTATATGTTTTATAGTCCCAATAGCTTCTTTGCCGGCATCTCTATATTCTTCATTTCCGGTTGATAGAGCAAAGGTTAAACAATCAAAGAATATCTGATTAACCGGATAATTATGCTGTTTTGCTAAATTTATAAACCTATCAAGTATTTGTAATTTATGCTGTTTAGTCTTTGCCATTCCTTGTTCATCTATTGCTAAACAGATTAAAGCAGCATTCATATCTCTACAAAGCTTTAAATACTTAACAACAATTTCATCTCCGTTTTCAAAATTAACAGAATTAACAATAGGCTTACCGGAAATAAATTGCAAAGCGGTTTCAACAGTTTCATAGCTTGTAGTATCAATCATTAATGGAGTCGAAACAGATTGATTAACTATAGGTAAAAATGTACTCATATCGTGTATTTCATCTCTATCAAGTTGCATTAAACATATATCGAGAATATGAGCTCCTTCTTCTTGTTGAGTTAAACAAACCTCATTCATCTCATCCCATTTATTCTCTTTCAATAAATTTTTAAATTTCTTGCTACCATTTACATTAGCACGCTCACCAACAATTAAGGGAGCCGGATTAACTTTTATCTCTTGAGAAGCAAAAAGCGAACTCAAATAGCTCTGCTGAACAACATTATTTTGCTTAGGAGGTTTTGATTCTATACGCATTGAAAGAGCTTTAATATATTCAAAAGTTGTACCACAACATCCACCGATCGCATTAATTCGATATTTTGTAACTAACTCTGCTAAAATATTCGCAAACTCATCCGGATTTAAGTCATAACACATTTCACCATTCTTTAAAACCGGTAACCCGGCATTAGGTAAAAGACTTATATAATGAAGACTATTTTCAGAAAATATCTTAATAAAAGCTTCCATATTCTGAGGGCCTGTACCGCAATTAATTCCTAAGCCATCAATAGGCATACCATTAAAAATATTTATAAAAGTTAATACATCCGTACCAACAAGCATTTGACCGTTTTCTTGAAAAGTAGCTTGCATAAAGATAGGGACATCACTATGAAGTTTTTCCTTTACATCAAGAACTGCCTTTAAAATTGCTTTCATTAGCAAAGGGTCTTGCCCTGTTTCTATTTGAATTAAATGTACTCCGGCTCTAATAAGAGCTTCAGCCTGTAGATAATAACTTTTATAAATATCCTTAAAACTAACTTGTATATCTTCTTTCTTAACAATAGAAAGCAATTTTGTTCCCGGTCCCATACTACCCGAAACAAACCTCGGATTATCTTTTGTTGAAAACTTATTAGCTACTTCTATGGCAATCTTAACTCCGGCAGTATTAATCTCATTTACCTTATCCTGTAATGAATACTCTTTTAATAAATAATCAATTGCTCCAAAAGTATTTGTTTCAATAATTTGAGCTCCGGCATTTAAAAAATCTGTATGTATCTGATATATTATCTCCGGATGGGTAATATTTAAATATTCATTGCATTCTACAATTAAATCCTTATAGCTGTCTTTTTTTATCAAATTTTGTATTGAAGTACCCATTGCCCCATCAAAAATCAAAACTCTTTTACTTAAAGCATCTCTAATATCAATCATAAATTATTCCTTAGATATTTTTTCCCTATTATATAATATTTAAAACTTTTGTCAATCAATAATTATCAGTAGTAAATAATTAGTAAAAAAAGTAATTTCTAATAATGTCATTCTAAACCTTATATCCAAAATACTTATCAATCATTTACAACTTATTGTTTCATAAGCAAATAATTACATTAAACTCATATCATAAAAATTTAGTACATTTCTTAAGTTAAACAATAATAAATTAGATATTTAATAAACTCAATAAAAAAAATTAAAAAAAAACTTGCCATATCAAGGTTTTTATTAAATAATGTCCAAAAGTGCATAAATAATTATAGGGAGCGATTATGGCATTAAAAACTTTTTTTGGAGGGGTACATCCGAAAGATAACAAATCTTTCTCAAAAGATGCAAAGTTAGAACACTCACCCTTACCTGCAAAGGTAATAATATCTCTTTCTCAACATATTGGAGGACTTGCAAGTCCAATCATAAAAGTTGGAGATACAGTTAAAACCGGTCAAAAAATAGCTGAACCATCAGGGTTTGTTTCTATTCCAATGCATTCATCAATTTCAGGTAAAGTCAAAGCTATCGAACGCTTTACTCATCCATCCGGCGCAGTAGTAACCGGAATAGAAATTGAAAGTGACGGCAAAGATGAATGGATTGATTTGATTGATGAAAAAGACTTTATTTCATTGCCTCCGGATGAAATGAAAAACAGAATTGCTGAAGCCGGAATATGTGGGATGGGCGGAGCAGGTTTTCCTACACATGTAAAAATTTCTCCACCAAAAGACACAAAAATTGATACTGTTATATTAAATGGTGTCGAATGTGAACCCTACTTAACTGCAGATTACAGGATTATGTTAGAAAAACCGGAAGAAATTCTCAACGGATTAAAAATACTTATGAAAGTTGTAGGAGCTACAAACGGAGTCATCGGTATTGAAGAAAATAAACCGGATGCTATTAAGATTATGTCTGATATTGTTAAAAACGAACCTAACATCAGAGTTCAAGGGCTCAAATTAAAATATCCTCAAGGTGCTGAAAAACAACTAATCTATGCTTCTACAGGAAGAAAAGTACCTAATAAAGGTGGATTACCAAGTGCAGTAAATGTTGTCGTAAATAACGTAGCTACTGCTATTGCTGTTTATAATGCTGTACGTTACAAAAAACCACTTATTGAAAGAGTTGTAACCATTACAGGCAGTATTGTGAAAAAACCTTCTAATCTGATTTGTCGAATTGGAACTTGTTTCTCTGAACTCCTTTCACACTGCGAAGGAACATCAGAACCAATTGCAAAAGTTATTTCCGGTGGCCCAATGATGGGCTTTGCAATTAATTCTATAGAAGTTCCTGTCACTAAAACCAGCTCAGGAATGATACTTTTAAACGATAAAGAAGCTATCGCCGATAGAGAACATACTTGCTTAAGATGTGGCAGATGTGTAGATGTCTGTCCTTTAAATCTAATGCCAAGTTTTATTGCTTCAGCAG
>JALNXV010000186.1 GCA_023230175.1 Candidatus Cloacimonadota bacterium | reverse complement strand
GTCCTTTAATTTTCAGAATGTTAAGGAATTTTTGTTTTGCCTCTTTGTTGAGATTATTGATAAAAGTTTCACGAAAGAGAATATCATTAATTCTTTTATCTTCAGGAAAATGTATTATACATTCAATGAGTAAAGAGTCTTTTGCCGGTGAATTTTGGAATAGAGATAAATCATATTTATAAAAATATGACATTTTATAGATATTTGAACTCATATCTTGAGCTTTAACAGTGTTTTGAATTACTGTGTTTGCTTCTTGGTAATTTTCTGTTAAGTATAAATATCTAGATAATTGAAACATAATTTCTGAGCGCTCAAGTTGATTATATGCAAACTTTGCAGCTTGATCAAACCAATCGGAAATAGTTTGCTTGTCAGCATTTTCTTGTATTGATATCAGTGCCATTAACAAACGAGCTTCTTTATTTGCTTTAGTTCTGTAATGCCAAGGTGATTTTTGGATTGTTTGTTCGTTAATTATTTCTGAAAGAAGATTGATAGCATTGTTTATTTCTTTTTGTTCGAAATAAATATTGGCAATTTTAATTTTTATATCTGCTATTATGATTAATTTTTCAGGCTTATCGTCAAGTTCAGCTCTGTTTATGGCTTTCAAATATGTAGATAAAGCATAATCAGTGTAGCCGTCTGATAGTAGATCATCAGCAAATTTTGTAATCTTATCTATTGGGAGCTTTTCATAAACTATGTTTGCTGTTTCGAAATCTTTAATGCTAACTAAAGCAAAGGCGTACAACTCAATAACAGGCTCGGGATCTGTATCCAAATTAATATTATCTGTTATGAGTTTTATACGTGAATTATCTTCATCTAAGAGTTGAATAAATCTATTTTTATAAAAATATAGGTAGCCGGGGTTTTTTCTTAAATGTTTCAATGATTCGTTAAAAAATAATTCAGCATTTTTAAGAAAGAAATAAGCATTGGATAATTCGAGTGAGTATAAATCATTATCCTTAGTTATATTTCGTGCTTTTAGATAAATTTTAACAGCAGTGTCAATTAACGAAGAACTAATAAATATATTGGCAATATCTTGATAATATTGAATTTGGCCGGGATATTTTTCTAACCAGTCTAAAGCTGTTTTTTCTGCTTGATCGGGATTATTTTGTTTTATTAATAATAAAATATTTTGTTTTTGATAAAAATATGGCGTAACTTTATCTTGAATGTCACTAAGAATTAGTTCAGCAGTATTAATATCAGAATTTTTATATAATACTTTAAGATAAGGATCTATAACATTTTCATTATCGGGGTATTTATTGTATAAATCAGAATAAATTTCTAAAGCTTTGGTGAATTGATTTCGATTTTCATAATTCTTCGCTTGATTAAGTAGAATCTTTAATTCGTCATACTGAGCTTGTAAGAAGTATGTAGATATTATTATTAAAATTAATAGCCATAAGTTTTTTTTCATATTACCTATCTTATTTTTATTGTGTGATTATTGTCAATTAAAAAAAATTATAAAAAGGTTTCAGATGCATTAAAGAATATTTGATTAATTTCATTTCTTAGATATAAGATGAGTTCATCTTGCCATTTGATAGCTTTTTCATAAGATTTTGTAGCCTTATAAATATTGATTAGCTCTTGAATTATGGAATCTTTTGATACTAATCTGAAACTTTCATTGAAGATTTTTAAGGCATTTAAGAGATAAAGTTCAGCTGAGTCATAATATCCAAACATATTCATATTATAGCCTTTGAGAAAATAAATATAAGTTTCAACATCAGCATTTTTAAATTCTTTATTAATTATTTCAGCTTCCTCAATGTATTGTAAAGCTTTTTCTGCATCATTTTTTTTTAAATATGCCATTGCTATATTTAAAAGTTTATTACAATAATTAAGATTTTTTTTATCAAGAGAAAAATCTTTATCATTTTCGAGTGATTTTAACAGGCAATTTAATGCTTTATCATATTCATTAATTTGAATATATACAACACCTAAGTTCATTAAAGTCATCAATTTAATCGGCATTAAATTGTTTTTTTCAGATTCAGGAATAGGCTCATAATCAATCACTTTTTGATAAAATTCAATAGCTTTATCAAAGAGAAGATTCTGTTTAAATACAATACCTATATTGTTTAAACAAAACAAAGTACCTTGATGATTTTTTTCAGATTCAGCTATTTCTAATGCTTTAAAAAAATAATCCAGAGATTTTCGTTGATCTTTAATTAAACTACCTAAAGCATTGTAAGCTATAACTATTCCCGATTTATAATTTAGTTGATTTGCCAGATCTAATGTATATTCTAAAATTTTTTTAGTGTCGCTATAATCAGCTATATTCCAAGCTGTTCTGCCTAAGTTGATAATTCTTTCAACCTTTTCGATCGAATCAGGAGTAGATTTTTCTTTTTCAAAAAATTTGATTATTTCATATTTTTTCATTTTGAGAAACTCTTTTTCTTAATTTTCATCTAAAACTTTTCGCATTATATAGTTAGTAAATTCTACTGAATTTATGGTTCTTGTTTGAGCAGAGATACACTCAAATCCTGCATTTTCAAAAAAGCCTTTTGCTGTTATACTGGATTCAGTTATAATTACTTTGATATCCAGTAAAAAAGCTAATTTAAATATTTCTTGTATTAAGGCTTTTCCTAAACCGACCTTTTGAAAATCTTTGCTAATGTAAAAGCAATTTAAATAACCTTTATTAGATAAATCAGCAAAGCCCAGTATCTCGTTTTTACTTATTAAATCCTCAATTACCAGAGTGTGATTTTCAATAAAAATTTTTTTGAATTTATCGATTTTTGTTTCTTTATTTGCCCAAATATCAATCTGTTCGGGAGTATAATCGTGAATATTTACAGAATGAATTGTATTATAAAATAAATCTAATACTTTATCAAAATCTGCATTTTGATACTTTCTAATTTTAAATTTTTTATATGTTTTTTTCATAATATTTTAATAATAATAGAATTTTAGAATTTTCTCAATATCTTGCCATATAAATGGTTTTATTATAAAATCATCAGCTCCATTTCGGACTAATTCGAAGACTTGATTTAAAATTTGTTGGAAATTACCATTGTTGATTTGAAGGTTTAAATATTCATTAGGCATATTATCAAAATCTTTTTTGTTGTTATACTCATCGTTTTTGATTATTGAAGTATTATTGTAATTAGTTGTATTACCTTCGAATGTGTATTGATTTAAATTTAAAATAATAATTGCTACTATCCAAGGATAATTGCTTTTTACTAAATCTAAAATTTTAAAACTGTCATTAAATTTAATAGAATTATTTATCATTATGCAATCATAATGTTTATTATCTATAAATTCGAGTATGTCTTGAGATGTGTCAATAATATCTAAACTAATACCATATTCACTAAAAATACTTATCAATGTTTTATTATTAATTTCTTCCGGGTCAATCATTAAGATTGATTTTAAAACAGTTTTAATTTTTTCCATTATTATTACCAATCATTTTAAATGCAGTTGATATTCTTAGATTATAATCTGCTTTTAATGAAGATATTTTATCATTATTGGATTTAGTATTATTTGGGATTTTTATAATTTTGAAATAAGTTTTTTGATTATTTATTATTGGATTAATTATGTATCTTGACAATGGCTTTATATCAATAAATTTTAGTTTTTTCTTTGGTTTTGCATAAGTGCTATTTTGTAGTAAATATGATCTTATTTTTAAAATCCTAATGACTAAGAATATAGTTAACAATAAAGAAAAGATGAAGAAGAAGTCAATAAATATTATAAACCAATATTCTCTCATTATTCTAACCTATAAAGATATAAAGTTGTATTTTTTTTCATTTTTCATAAATCCAAGTGATAATGTTATCAATGTCTGTTTCTTCAAAAGGATAGTTTTTGCTAAAAATATCATCTGTATATACATCAGTTTCCTGAGTTAATAAATTGTCTTTTTTTATATTGATAAAATCATTATACATATTATTTGTGTTAGTAATCATCGGAATATCTTTTTTGAATTGTTTAAAGTTATAAGCTATTTGCTGTTTGAAATATTTAATTTTACTAAATGTGAGATTTTTAAATATAAAAACAATGTAAGGGGCTTGATTGATAATTAATGTACTAATGAATATGATATCTTTATCTTCCTTGATGCTATCGTTTATCTCATTGAGTGAATTTACATTTACTTTAATTTTGAAGAATTGCAAAGAGTACCCATCCTGTAAGATTTCCATAACATATTCTTTTAGTATACGAATAAAAGGATTTTTTGATACTACTAAAGTCATAAAGTATTTTTTAAATTCTTTATTGATAAATAAAATATTATGCCGAATAGAATAATCTTCAGCGATTTCTTCAGAATGATAAATGGTTTCTATTGCATCTTTCAACTCTTCATATATAATAGGAAAGTTTATGACTTTATCTGCTCCAATTCTTATTGCTCTGACCTTTTGACATGCCGGAATATTAATCGAACCAACCATAAGAATGCTACATAAAGGATAATTTCTTCTTACCCAAGATATAAATTGCCAGCCATTAAGATTTGATACATTTGAAGGTATTATCACTAATGTGTTATATTCATTGAATGTAATTTGTTTAAAAGTTGCAGTGTCATCATAATAAGAAAATCTTATATCCTGTGATATTATCTTTTGGAAAAAGGATTCATAAGATTCAAATCCCTTTTTTAGTAAAATATGCTTACATTCATTTAAATTAACATAAGGCTTATTCTTAAATATTGAAGGAGTAATGTTTTGATTTAAATCTATAGTAAATACGATTGGTAATTGCTGTTTAGTGTTTTTAAATTTTTTGATGGAAAGGTGGTAATTACTATTTTGAGAAGATTTTTGGATTTCAAATGAAGCAGAAATAAATTTCTCACAAATATTTCTGAATTTAAAGCTTAAAGAAGATAAATCTAATAACACAGTTATCGGTTCATGATTAATAAAATTTAAAAATTGTGATAAAAAAGTAGTATTTAACTCATCTTGAGTGCTTGGGAACAGAAGATGAAGATCTTGAAGGATAATTAAATCAGGTTTTTGATAATCTATATAAATCTTTAAGTCATTCAAGATGTGATTCATATCAAATGTATCCTTTACAATTAAACTTAAAAATCGTGGTATTTCTAATATCAAAAGGTTTTTATTTTCTTTATTAATCTTGATGTTTTTATCTATATTAATGTATTGAGAAACAACCTTATTAGAAGAAGTATCATACAAATTAGTTAGATATAAGACTGAGTGTGATGTGCTTAGGTTATAATCAATTAGTTGTTTGATGAAAATATGTTTTACTGATGGTATTTCTTCGTATATGGAATAAATGTTTTGTTCTAATAAATCATTCAAATGATTATCTATGAAATATATTCCAAATCGTAATGTATTCATTATTTTTATTCCATAAAGGCTGTTAATGCAGTAAATTTATCTTTTGTTTGGATCAAAATGTTTTGAATCATTTTTTGTTTTATCCCTAAGAATCCCCATAACCAGTGAGGGATAAGTTCAATACATCCGGAACTTGACTTGCCAAGTTCTAATGCTTTTATGAAATTATTAGCAATTAATACACTGGCAATAACTTCTTTGTTCCTTGAAGCAAAATCAACATTGTGATGATATTTGATACTATCAAAAACGACTTCAGGGAACTGCCATTGTTGAGCAAAAAAAGCTCCTACTTCTTGGTGATTTACTCCGTAAATAGTCATTTCTAAAGGGATTGAATATTGAAAAGGATTATTTTCTAACTTTTTAATCAAAAAATTTGTCTCATTTGTCTTAAAATTAAATAAGATAAATTTCCCAATATCATGTAATAAACCAGCAACAAAGGCTTGTTCTGAAAGTGCCGGGCTTTTTATTGAAACAATTATTTGACTCGCAATAGCTGTTGCCAATGAGTGTTGCCAAAGGTTACTTGATATTTCTGAATCTTGTGTTTTTAATGAATTACTTAAAGTTTGAGTTAAGAAGATTTTTTCTAATGTCCTATACCCTAATACTGAAATTGCTTGTTTAACTGTAGCAACTTTTTTTGCTAAACCATAAAAACTTGAGTTCGCAGTTTTTAATACTGCAGATGTTAAGCCCGGATCTTTTTCAATGATGCCAGCTATTTTATCGATTGGTACTTCGGGGTTTGACATTGCTTGTTGAAATTCAGTAATAACAGTGCTAATATATATGATGTCTTTATTTTTCTGAACTTCAATCATTAAATTATTTAAAATAGTTGTTGTCTTATCCATAAAGAGTCTCTTCCAATTCTATGTCTGTTACTGCTTCAAGCAATTCAGTAAAAAAACTATCTTCATCAACATTTTGAAATATTTGCTTTTTTTGTTGTCTAATTTCGTACTTAATTTTTGTTATTTCTTCATCTGAATAATGCTTTACTTGTTTGTTATTATCTTCGACTACTACATATTCTATCCCGTATTTTTCAAATATTTTGATGTAGTATTCGTCAAGCTCAATACCTTGTTTTAGTAAAATTTGTCCTTTAGAAGTGATTACATCCCTAGAAACTATCATCCCAACCTCTAGTTTATCTACAGTACAACTTTTCATTGAGCCTCCATTCTATAATTTATATATATAATATATTTAAATCTTAACGCTATGCCAAATACTATTTAACTTATAATAGATGCAATTAAAGCCAATTTCTCTTAAACTGTCAAGGGTTTTATCATAATATTTGTTAAAGTGATCTATTGTATGTGAATCAGATGCTATAGTAATAAGTCTTCCTCCGAGATTTTTGTATTTTAATAAGAGTGTTTGATTAGGAATATGCTGATTTATAAAAGCTTTATATCCGGAATAATTGATTTCAATCGCTATTTCTGATTTTATCATTTCTTTGAATATTTCGTCAATTATGTGTTGAGAGCTCTTTTCATCAGGTAACGTATCTGTTAAAATGCCTCGTTTGTATATTGATAAATGCCCAAGGGTATCAAAATTAGCTGTTTTAACCATTTCAAGATTTTCTTCATAGTATTCTTTTACATCAGATTGAGTA
>JALNXV010000185.1 GCA_023230175.1 Candidatus Cloacimonadota bacterium | reverse complement strand
AAATAGCCAGTTGAACTGAGCCAATGATCCGAACACAAGATAATGTGCGAGAACTCCGCAAATCAGCAGAACCATTGCATCCATAGCCACTAGCGAAAGCCGTTTTAATAGCATTTGTGCGGCTATTCTTTTCTTATCATCATTCTCGCTCATATTTCCCCACTCAAGAGTCTTTCTGCGCGAAAGACCTTTGCTACTTTAGCACATATATAGAAACAATTCCACTTTTTTGTCAAATGACGGATTATTCTTGTCTGAAATTCAAACACCAGCTTTGTTGTCGAGAAACCTTTTCAATAAAGGAAATTGATGGATTCCGATAAAAACAAAGTATTTTACTTATGGTTCTAAGTGTTGGATAATTTATAACAGGTATAAGTTAAACTTATTGCCTCAGGAGGAGAAATAATGGATTCCAAAATGATTATCTGTCTGGTTATCTTCGCTCTTACAATGATTTCCTTCATCTGGAGAAAGATTCCAATGGCCATAACTGCAATAGCCAGCATGGTGCTCTATACGCTCACAGGATGCATTGACACTGCAACTGCCCTAAAAGGATTCTCAAACACAAACACAATTCTGATAGCTTCAATGTTCATCGTTGCAGCAGGATTCGGAAAGACAAAGTACATCGGGGAGATTGCCAATCTAGTAACAAAGATCAGCTCGGGATCATGGAAGAAGGCTTTCGCAGGCTATCTTTTGATAACTGCCCTTCTTGCACAGTTCATACAGAGCCCGTCGGCAGTATTCGTCATAGTATTTCCAATCGTGCTTGCCAGTTGCGAGAAGATGAACGTCAGCCCATCGAAGGTTATGTTCCCGCTGGGCCTCACTGCTATTGCAACCTGTTCTATTCTTCCAATCGGGGCAAGTGCGGCGACTTATGCACAGTTCAACGGCTATTTCGAAGCCTTTGGCTACACCGCATTCCAGGCAAAGGTATGGGATATCGCCATTGCAAGAATTCCATCAATGATCTTCATTCTTGTCTACTGCATTTTCTTTGCAAGCAAATATGCCCCTCAAGACCCGATTGTTCCTATCCAGAGCATCAAGACGCAATCAACAGGCAAAGAGAGGCAGCCGCTCAAGCAATGGCAGGATATTGCAGGTCTGGTAATCTTCATTGCAGTTTCCGCTGCTCTGCTTCTTGCGAGCGTGATTAGGATTCCTAACTGGATCACGGCGTTGATTGGTGCGCTGCTGATGATCATCCTCGGCATACTGAAGGAAAATGAAGCCTATCATGCACTGCCTGCAAGTCTTCTTCTGATTTTCATCGGGGCATTGGCCACAGGCGAAGCGCTTTCTGCCACAGGAGCCGGAGAACTTATAGGGAATGCTCTTGCCTCAGTTGGCATTTCAATTGGAAGCAACTTCATCTTCTGTGCGCTGTTCTTCCTGGTTCCGTTCGTACTGACTCAATTCATGAACAACATGGGCGTCATAAGCATCTTCATTCCTATTGCCATCATGACAGCCAAATCACTTCAGGCCAACCCAGTAGGGCTCTGCATCCTGAGCATGAGCGTAGCGCTGTGTGCATTCATGACACCAATGGGAACCCCGACTGCAGCAATGATGATGGGGTTGGGCGGATATGATGTCAAATCGATGTTCAAGCAAGGCTGGTTCCCTGGCATTTGCCTCTGGCTCATCACATCGCTGTGGGTCAGCATCATATTCCCGGTGCTCTAAGGAGGAACGCATGATTTCACAACAGTTATTGGCTCTTCAGAAAAGCCGCGAACACGATTTCGAGATCCTTAGTGACAGCATCTGGGAAACTCCTGAAACCCGTTACAAGGAATTCAAGTCATCTTCAGCACAGAAGGTTTTCCTTCGAAAGGAAGGATTCAGGCTTGTAGAACCAATCGGCGGTATAGAAACAGCATTCATGGCCGAGAAAGGATCTGGAAAGCCTGTAATCGCCATCTGCGGAGAATTCGATGCTTTGCCGGGCTTGAGCCAGAAAGCTGATGACACTGAAAAGCATCCAATCACAGAGAACAGTCCTGGACACGGATGCGGCCACAATCTCTTGGGCACTGCTTCCCTTGAGGCAGCTGTTCTTGCAGCCGATCTTGCCTCATGCGGCACCATCCGTTACTTCGGATGTCCTGCCGAGGAAGGCGGAGCCGGAAAGGCGTTCATGGTCAGAAGCGGATGCTTCGAAGGCTGTGACATTGCCCTTAGCTGGCATCCGAATTCACTGTCATGCCTGTTCAATAATTCATTGGCCAATGCCCGGATCATCTATGAATTCTTCGGAATCAGCTCGCATGCCGCCGCATCACCACAGCTTGGACGAAGTGCCCTGGATGCTGCAGAACTGATGAATGTGGGCTGCAACTTCCTGCGCGAGCATATCATTTCAGAGGCTAGGCTTCACTATGCATTCCTTGATGCAGGCGGGCCTGAGAACATTGTCCAGCCCTATTGCAAGCTCATCTATGCAATCAGGGCGCCGCTAATCACCCAGGTCGGTGAGATTATGGACAGAGTAAACGATGTTGCCAGAGGAGCTGCCTTGATGACAAGCACCAAGGTCAAGATAAGCATTGCTTCGGCATATGCAAACCTGATGCATAATGACACTCTAGATGATCTGATGCTTGAAAATGCAAAGCAGCTGTTCCCACTTCAATACACAGATGAGGAAACCGAATACGCCAGAGGCTTCGCAAAGCCCGGCACTGTTGAGCCGATTGAAACCGGTCTTATTACTGCCAAGAAGATACCGCCGGCAGCATCGACGGACTTCGGTGACGTAAGCTGGATAGTTCCGTCCTCATGCATGGCAATAAACTGCTATGCAAAGGGAACCGCGATGCACAGCTGGCAGGCAACCTCTCAAGGAAAATCGTCCATAGCCCACAAAGGCATGCACAGTGCAGCCGCAATCATTGCCGGAACAGCGCTTGATGTCATGAGCAAGCCGGAAATAGTCGGAAAAGCCAGAAAAGACCTTGAAACAGTTCTGGCAGGAGAGAAGTACCGCAGCCTGATTCCTGCAGATGTGAAGCCAGGATCTTTCTAAACAGTCCTGAGTTCTTCAAGCTTGGAGATGAATTCAACTACAAGCGGTGAGAGTTCGGTGTTCAGACGCTTGAACCATCCTATTTCGAATTTGTCGGAACAGCCTTGTATCCGTACAGCCTGAAGATTCGGGTTGTATGGATACTTTTCATATGCCTTCATGTAGTGGATCGTGAATGAGAACGCATCACTGTTTTCAAGAATGCTCTGCATGCCGTTGCCGCTGGTGCAGGTAATAACGCTGCGGCTGCGGTTTTCAAACAGGCCTGCATTCTCGTTCATCATTCTATGTGCCACATCATTCGAATCGCCTACAACCAGAAGCGGGTACTTTTCAAGGCTGGCAAAAGAAACTTCGCTGATACAGTTCTCAATCAGAGGATGATTCCTGCGCATGAGAAGCATGAAATCTCCCTCACCTATTTTCTGGTATTCCAGCCCGTTTTTCTTCAAGGCCTGTCTTGCATGAACAGCATTCTGGATATCCCATATGGAGACGCCGATTTCAGTCTGTCCGGTCTGAACAGATTCCATCATTCTTTCAAAGCTGCTGTATGTGGAAAGCGTAACCGAAAGCAGCTCATTCTGATGCTCTCGGATTATTGCAGAAGCTATTGAATAGAGAAACGCCTGCGGGCATATGGAAATGGACATCGGGCTTGCCTGCATTCCCCTGAATTCGCAGAAGTTCTTCATATTGTTCAGATCAAGTGCAACAGCTTTCGCATACTTCAGGAATTCCTGTCCGAAATCGGACAGATACACCCCGCGAGAGGTTCTTATGAAAATCTTGTGGCCTACTTCATCTTCCAGATTGCGCAGCGAAAGGCTCAGGTTAGGCTGTGAAATCAGAAGATTCTGCGCAGCCTTGCCCATGTTTCCTGTTCTGGATAGCTCGATTACCTGGTTGATTTGTTCAATTCTCATGGAGATAATTTTATTTCAGAAAAGGAAATTCTGCAAGGTTTAAAACTCTGCAATCAATAATTGAACCAATACAAATCTATTTCTTCCTGGCTTGCTTTTTTGAACTCATGTAGTTCTTAATCAGAGGGCTCGCTGCCTGAATAACAATTGCAAGAAGAAGAATTCCACCTTTGATTGCATCATTGATCAATGAATCAACCTTCACAACTGCAATAATCTTATCAATTACAGTATATGACAGTGTTCCAAAGATTATTCCAATAAATCTGCCTTTTCCGCCGCTCATTGAAATATTCCCAAGCACAACTGCTGCAATTGCATACATCTCAAAGTTCTTTCCAGTTGTAGCTGGATCAACATTTCCTTGCATTGCAAGAAGCATGAAAGCACCTGCACCCACCAATAATCCAACAATTGAAAAAACAGATATTCTTGTCATTTCAACATTGATTCCAGCCATATGTGCAGCTCTGGAGTTTGATCCAATCGCAAAAAGTTTTTTACCATACTTTGTACTTGTAGTTATATAAACGAATAAAACTGCAATAAGGATGAAAATAACACCGCAATTGGGGAATGAGAGGAACTTGCCGTTTCCAAAATGAAATAGTTTGTCAAAACTGCCATTCTCAAGTCTGATCATTTTGAAAGTGTTACCACCAACTCCCTTCACGTCTACTGGAAGCCTGTTGCATGTATACTGTGCAATCGAACGCATAATCATCTGTGTTCCAAGAGTTACAATAAAAGCGGGAAGACGGAATTTTCCAATCATCACACCATTAATCAAACCAAGAAGAGTTCCTGAAATAAGGCAAAAGCACAGAACTAGAAAAATGCTATCTGTCAAATTGAAAACAATGCAAGCAAAGCTCGAAACGAAACTCAGCATTGCTCCGACTGAAAGATCGATATCACCAGTAATAATCACAAGCCCCATTCCAAGGCTTATGACTCCGATTACTGCTGAATGTCGAAGAATATTTGTTACCCCAGTCCATGTCAAGCTTGTGCTGAAAAGAAAATATACAATAAAAAGTGCAATAAAGATCAGAACAAAACTATACTGACTAATTGAAAACCCATTTTTCTTTTTTGTTGATAATTCAGACATTCTCTTTATTTCTCTCCATTGTTTAAAACTGCATTAGTTGCGTACATCATCACTTGGTGCTCAGTGATGTCATCATGATTGAGAATTGCAGCAATTCGCCCAGAATAGAAAACCACACAGCGGTCTGCAAGCCTCATTACTTCAGGGATTTCCAAAGAATTGAAAATAATTGTCTTTCCTTGGTAAGCAAGATGAAGAATCAATTTATAAATTTCAGCTTTTGCACCTACATCGATCCCCTGCGTAGGATTGTCAAAAAGAAGAATATCCGCATCAGTATTCAGCCATCTGGCAAAAAATACTTTCTGCTGGTTTCCTCCACTCAGAGAGACAACCAGATCTTTTTCATCATTCGCTTTGATTCCAAGATTCTTTTTCATGGTATCATATCTAGTTTTTTCTTGTTTCGGAGAAATGTTGAATTTTTGGCTTGAAAGAGAATGCTCTGACACGTACATATTTTCTATTATGGACATATCCGGAAGAACTGAGTTTTCCTTTCGGTTTGATGGAAGGAACCCTACCCCATGCTTCATCGAATTATGAATTGAATTCTTTCCAGTCTTCTGTCCCTTTATATAAATACATCCTTCGCTTGGAGTGATTTCGCCAAAAATGCATTGAAGCACTTCGCTTGCTCCAGAACCTTGGAGTCCAGTAAATGCAACAATCTCCCCTTTCTTTACATCAAGAAAAACATCTTCAAAAGCTTTTGAAGAAAGATTATCAATCTTCAAAACTGTATTGCCAAGTGGTCTTTTTTCATAGTCAAAAGAATTTGCCAGGCTGCTACCAACCATCTTGGCTGTAACTTGCTGCGGCGTAGTGCTTGAAATGAATCCAGATTCAATCATCTCGCCATTACGCAGAATAGTATACCGATCCGCTATTCTGAATATTTCAGGCATTTTGTGAGATATAAACACAAAAGAACGCCCTTCTTTCTTCAAATCTTCAATCATCTGGAAAAGATGATCGATTTCTTCATTGCTCAATGCCGTAGTCGGCTCATCCAGAATAAGCAGATGAGCTTCAAAGAAAATAGCCTTTGCTATTTCAAGAGTCTGCTTGTCGCTTGCACAGAGAGAATCAACAGTTGCTGTCGGATCAATATCAACACCAAGCTTCTTAAAAACCTCATTGCATTTTTCAATCATTTCATGCTTTTTAAGAGTACCTAGCTTGTTGGTCAATTCTTTGTTGAAGAAAATGTTCTCATAAACACGAAGATCATTGAAAAGATTCAATTCTTGATGAACAAATGCTATCCCCACAGATTCACTCTTTGAGATAGAGCAATTCGTAATATCTTCGCCATCAAAGACAACCTTTCCTTCATTGCAGCGATGAACTCCAGTAAGAATGTTCATAAGCGTTGACTTTCCGGCTCCATTTTCGCCAAGCAAAGCATGAACTTCGCCCCTTTCAACTTCCAGATCAACCCCTTTGAGAACAGGAACACCTACAAATGATTTGCAGATATCTTTCATCAATAATAACATCGTTAAAACCCGTTTGCTTTTAAACAGGGTTACCGTATTTCTGCGATAACCCTGAATTCATATTGTCAATTGTCGGAAAACAATTCAGAATTACTCAAATGATGGGAAATTTGCAACATTCGCAGATGTAACAATCTGTGCAGACTGTGTATTGTCAAGGACAACGCTCTTTCCATCAAAGTAATCAACAAGAGCCTGAACAGTATCCTGTATCATTGCTGGTGGATATGTGACTGACATTATTCCGCCAAAATATGGGGTTATGTCGGTATAGCTTGTTGATGTACCATCAAGAATGCTGTATACAGCCTTTGCGCCACCGCAACCAGTGATAAACGGATGATTTTCCAAGAAAGTCTTCTTTATGCTCTCATCGATTGCTGATCCTTCAAGAGCATCAAGCGGTCCAAGGATATATCCATCATCCCAACCAGCCAAATACTTGGTCTTTGCATGAGAAGCATCAGACATATATGTTTCGAAGAACTGTTTGGCATTCGATTGAGACCACCCTAGCACTCCAGAGAATGTTACAGAGTCA
>JALNXV010000184.1 GCA_023230175.1 Candidatus Cloacimonadota bacterium | reverse complement strand
CCGTTGCGTCAACAAGCATCAAAATGTATAATGTTAATGAAACATATCTTAAGGTATATATCAGAATAATTATTCTAAGTATGGCTAACAAAACCAAAACAACGCGAGAAGAAATCTTAAGAGTCGCCGTTCAACTTGTCAGAGAAAAAGGCATGGGTGTTTTGAATGCACGCGCTCTTGCAAAGATTATTCATTGTTCGATTCAACCAATCTATTATCATTTTCCGACAATGGTGGAACTTCGTGATGAGATCCGCTCTTGTATCAAACAAATCTATAACGACCACATAAGCAGCTTAAAAGCATCTAATCGAGTAATTCATTTTATAGATGTTGGTTTTTCGTATTTGATGTTTGCTGAAAAAGAACCAAATTTCTTCAAAGTTCTCTTTATGGAACAGCAAAATCGTCCATATGGCATCGAAGATGCTACAGATATTAACCTAGATTACATTCTTTCAACAATTGTCGATGAATTTGCTTTGTGTCGAGAAGAAGCTTTGTCACTTATGGAAGTTGTGTGGGTTACCACTTACGGACTAGCAGTTATGATCGCCTCTGGTTACATGCATCCCAGCCACGAGAAAATATCACAAATTCTCTATAGTTCATTCTATGGACAACTTAAATTAATCAAAACACAAAATAAGGAGGTGTAATTGATGATTTATGTTCTTTTTAATGCGCTTGCCAACAATGGTCGTGGTGAGAAAGAGGCGAGAGCTTGGGCTGATGCGCACAAGGTCGAAGGTAATTTCGTAAGTGTAGTCGGTCTCGACGTAAAAGCCTTTTTCGACAATCTTAAAGCCGAAGATGAAGTTATCCTCACCGGCGGAGACGGAACGGTTAATCACTTCGCGAATGATATGTATGGATACGAATTCAAAAATATCCTTTATTATGCGAAATGCGGATGCGGTAATGATTTCTATAAAGATGTTGAAGCCCATGCCGTCGATGGCAAAGTCGATTTACGTCCTTTTATAAAGGATTTGCCGTTAGTCACCGTTAATGGTATTTCTAGACGTTTTGTTAATGGCATCGGCTATGGCATCGATGGCGATACATGTTTGGTCGGTGACAACATGCGTAAAGAAGACCCTAATGCTGTCATTGATTACACAAAGATTGCCATCGGCTTATTACTTGGCAAATTTAATACGAAAAACGCCGTTATTAATGTTGATGGCAAAGAATCTCGCCATGAACATATATGGTTAGCTTCGACAATGTTTGGAAAATACTATGGCGGTGGTATGATGGCTGCCCCTAAGCAAGATCGTCTTAACGAAGAACATACTTGTACACTAACAACTTTTTCAAGTGTCGGAAGATTAATCACTCTCTTCCGTTTTCCGACCTTTTCAAGCGGCAAACACGATAAAAAGAAGTTTATTAAGAGTTACGTCGGTCATAACATTACGGTGACGTTTGATGCGCCATGCGCTTTACAAATCGATGGCGAAGTCATCCCTGATGTCACGACTTACTCGGTTCATTTGGGGTCACAATCATGAATAAGAAATATGATGTCGTCATCATCGGCGCAGGTAATGGCGGTCTCGCCGCGGCCATCGGCGTTCTCAAAGCTGGAAAATCATGCCTCGTCGTAGAAAAACATAACCTACCAGGTGGCTTTGCCACCAGTTTTGTCCGTGGTCGCTTTGAATTTGAAGCCTCCTTACATGAATTGAATGGCATGGGTCAAGGTGCCCATACTGGATCAACTTATGCTCTTTTTGATGAGCTTGGGGTCGTTGACAAAATCGATTGGCTTCAAATCAAACACGCCTTTCGTTTGATTACTAAAGAAGAAGGCCTAGATTTTACGATGCCGATTGGACCTGAAGCCTGTGTTGAAGCGTGCAAAAAGCTTTGTCCAGATGGCGACAAGTACATGCAAAGATTTATCGATTTAAGCATTAACTGCGCGGAGGCGATGAATTATATCGGCCAGAGTAAGGGAAAACCTGATCCCCAGGTCATGCAGACGAAATACGCTGATTATCTAGCTTGTGCCTCATATTCGGTCGATGAAGTATTTGAGGCCGAACATTTTCCAAAAGTCATGCAATATGTTATCAATGCTTATTGGTCATATTTAGGCACGAAGACAAGCGAAGTAAACTTCGCTCATTATGCCAATATGACATATAAGTATTTCCTTTATGGTGCGGTAGCTCCTAAACTCCGCAGCCATGAGATGAGTTTAGCTTTTGTTGAACGGATTCATGAACTCGGGGGCGAGATTTGGTTTAACACCGAAGCCACCAAGATTTTGCTCGATGATAAGGGACGTGTTTTTGGTGTTTCTTTAGCGAATGGTCAATGTATCGATACTAGACACGTGATTGCTAACTGCTCGCCGCACAACGTCTATGGAAAGATGCTCAACAAAGTACCGGAAGCGGCTACTAAATTAACTAATTTCCGCCGTTTAGCAGGTCGTGGATTTACCATTTTCCTCGGTTTAAACAAAAGTCCAGAAGCATTAGGTATTACCGACCATAGTTACTTTATTTACGACACGGCTGACGCCAATGTTATTTATGAAAAGATGAAGAAACTAGATAGTGCGGCTGGTCAAGCGACAGTGTGCCTCAATCATGTTCATCCCGACTGCTCGCCAAAAGGCACGACCATCTTATATATAACAAGCTTATTTATGGATGATGTATGGGCCGATGTCGACGAGAAAGATTATCACAAAAAGAAAAACGAAATTGCCGCCTTGTTTATTCGCAAGTTTGAAGAAGCAACCGGCGCGAAATTATTCGGTCACATCGAAGAAATTGCGATTGCCACCCCACAAACATATGCCCGTTATACCGGTCATCCTCAAGGAACGATTTACGGCTATGAATCGCAGCCAAACGATTCTTTGATGGCTCGCGTGCAGATGGTAAATGAAGATGCGGTCGTTTCCGGTCTGCGCATTGGTGGCGGCTTTGGCGAACGCCTACTCGGTTTTTCAAGCGCATATAAGTCGGGGCTCAGCGAAGCTAAGCGCACCCTACGCGATATCGAAAAGGAGGCATGCTAATATGTTTAAGAAAAATGGTGTCGAAAAAGACATTGCTAATACTTTAAATATCGCTCGTCGCCGTCGCGAGGCAATCGAAGCCACACCGGCGACACCTCTTCCCAAGACATATAAGGTTAACGAACTCTCAGCCAACCTTCACCCTGGTATAATCAAAGCTGAAATCGTCAAAATCGAACCTCTGACTTCGTTAGCAAAAAGGATTACTTTCCGCTCAATGGCGCCGAACAAGCGCTTTCCGTTTTTTAAAGCTGGGCAGTATATTACCGTCAGCGCTCGCATTGGAAAGCACTTAGTCACGCGCCCTTATTCGATTTATTCTTCGCCTAATCAAGCCTTAGACGGCATCATCGAAATTGGCGTTCTTCAAGCTGGCTATTTTTCGAATCACTTATGTTTAGAAGCCCGCGTTGGCGATGTGGTGCTGATTGGTGAGCCAAGCGGCGAATTCTATTATGATAATCTCCGCGATTCTTCACATATTGTCGCGGTTGCCGGTGGCTCTGGCATCACCCCGTTTGTGTCGATGATTAAAGCCTTGCTTGAAAAGAGTGACAATTTTAATTTGACCTTAATTTATGGCGTAAAAACATTAAACGACTTGATGTATGATGCATGTAATATTCATGATCCTCGTATTAAGCAAGTTGTCGTTTTATCTAACGAGCAACGCGAGGGTTATGAGCACGGCTTTATCACCCGTGACATCCTCGCAAAATATGTGACTAGCGAGACAAGCGTCTTTATGTGTGGACCAAATCCGATGTATGCCTTTGTTTTAGGCGAGCTTAAAAAGCTCGGTTACGACGAACATCGCGTCCGCATGGAACATAATTGTATCGGTGATTTAAACGAAGATAGTGATATCGAATACACCTTAACAGTCCATATGAGGGATGAGACATTTACGATTCCAGCACGGAAAAACGAAACGCTTTTGGTAGCGATGGAAAAAGCTGGATTAGCTGCGCCATCAAGATGCCGGAGCGGCTATTGTGGTTTTTGTCACTCACGTTTAATAAAAGGTAACATCTACACACCCGAAGAACACGATCATCGCCGAGCTGCCGATCGTAAGTTTGGCTACGTTCATCCCTGCGCAACTTACCCCCATTCACATGTTGAAATTGATGTTCCCGTCTTAGATGCATTAAAGGAGATTTGACGTGATAGGTATTTATATTTTTATTGGGCTTTATCTGCTCACACTCGGATTATATTTTTACACCGAAACGAGCGGGAATATGAAATTACGTGCCCCGAATAAAGTTGTGTTAACGGTTTCCTTTTTTACCTTCGCGGTTGTTATGTTTTTTACAAAACCGCGTTTTGCCGGTCTTAATGGCCTCGCTCCTTCAACGACATTTCATATCGTTTTAATAGTCGCTTTGTGGCTATCGATGATGGGTGATATCTTCCTACTTTTTAATATTAATCGCGGTGGCGACTTCTTCTTAGCCGGAAATATCGCTTTCTTCGCTTATTACTGCGCCTTGTTTGCCTTAAACGGGGTCAGCTTCGCTGCCTGGTGGTGGGTTATTCCTGTCGCCATTTTGCTCACTGCAACGTGGGCGTTCCTCTTTTATAAATATCCGAATCGCTTTCGCCTCGGCAAGATGAAAGGGCCGATGATTCTCTACTTATCGACCATTATTCTTCATGGCGTGATGGCGGTGGCGGCGCTTATCTTTTTAGGTGGTCAATTCTTGTGGGCTATCTTTTTAAGTGTCGGATCGATATTGTTTATGATTTCCGATCAAATTCTAACGATTGATTACTTTGTTTTTCCTGGTCGTAAATGGTTATTAAGAATGAATAGTTTATTTTATTTTGTCGGCATGCTGCTCATTGTTTTGAGTATGGTGTTTTAATAAACAAATCTACATTAGTTTGCGAATAATGTTTACCCTTAATATTTCTTTCGCTATTTTTGTATTTTTTAATTGATAGATATAATAAGAATTAATTAGATGTTTATCAGTTTGGAGGTCAATGTATGAAAGAAATCTTAATCTATGTTGAAAAAGGATATGCCGATTGGGAAATCAGCCATATCGGTTTTCAAGTTAAATCATCAGGAAAATATGATGTCAAGGTTGTCTCAAAAACAAAAGATCCTTTAGTGTCAATGTCTGGTATGAGGATTATTCCTGATTATAGCGCTGATGAAATATTTAAATCAGATATAGGCAATTATCCTATGTTAATCTTATGCGGGGGAATGTTTTGGAGCCAAGCTGGTTTTGTAAATGATACTGCAAAGAAACTTGTTGATTTATTCTTAAAGAATAATAAGTATGTCGGAGCAATCTGCGATGCAACTACTTTCTTAGCCTATAACAATTATGTAAATGGTGTTAGGCATACCGGAAATACGATTGAAAACAACATCCGTAGTTGCCCAAACTACCAAGGACATAGCTTCTACGTGAATCAACAATGTGTCGTCGGTGGAAACTTTATCACTGCGAACGGAACATCAGGACTAGAATTCACTCGTGAGATATTAAAATTATTAGAGGTTAGGCCTCTTAATGAAATCGAGGCATGGTATCAATTTCGTAAGAACGGCATGTATCCCAATTAACGTTTCTATATAAAGCATAATACATGAAGTCAGGAGTTAAATTAGTTGAAAGAAATCGTTGAATATAAAAAAACAAGCAGTTTAAAAGCGTTATTTATCATTACAATAGTCATGACTTTTGTCTTGGCCATTCTAACTGGATTATTGGTTTATTTATATCATCAAACGGTGTGGACCTTAACCATTAACTTTAATTTTATATATTTTGTTTGGGTCTTATTATTTGCTGTTATCATTGGCCTTTTGATTGTTACTCTAAGCTTTATCTTAGTAAAGAAATCATCACTAGATCATAAGAGAATAATCATTCCTCCTGCTCTGGTTGTTTTCCTTGCTATCTTTTCGGTTTCATTCGCGCTGATTGATAAAGGCGCTTATAACGCCTATTACACCTTTAGTAAAGAAAGATGGGCAATGGCCTCAAAAGAAGAACGAAGTGTCTATCTTGATTCATTTTTAAAGAAGCATGACTTATATACATTTAATGATGAACTCATCATCGAATATCTTGGCGAACCAGATGAAAAGGAAACGATTGAGTTACTAACTTATCCTACACAATATGGTGGCAGCAAATATTTTTATGATCTTGGTTATGCACGTGATTTTATTGATTTAAGCTTTCTAAAAATCGAAACAAATCAACTTGGAAACGTCACTTACTATCAAATCTATTCAACATAATTACTTAAGTATCGTCTTTATGTATTTTTGTATCGTTTCGATATACATTTTTGACGCTACATCAGTTATTCTTTCTAAAGAAAGATGACTTTCATTTGTCTCAAATATTGCCTTAATACAAGGTAATCTATCTTGGGCTTCATTTAAGGATAAAGTGGTATTTCCTACAATAAGTATCAACTTTTTATTATTCTTCTGACATTTTTCAGCGACACCTCTAATTACTTTTCCCTGAAACGATTGTTCATCGAGCTTTCCTTCACCAGAAACGACATAGTCGGCATCCTTGACAACATTATCGAAATCAATAAGATTTAAGATCGTTTCAATTCCAGATTTGAGCGTTCCCTTCGCAAAAGCAAGGATGCCCGCTCCGATACCACCAGCTGCACCTGCTCCTTTGTAACTTGATACATTGATATGTAAATCACGTTCAATGACTTTCGCCAAGTTTTGGAGCCCTTGATCGAGATCGATAACCATTTGTAAATCTGCACCCTTTTGAGAAGAGTAGACATAAGCAGCGCCCTTTGAACCATAAAGAGGGTTATCGACATCACACATACCGATAATGTTTACATTATGTAGAAGTTTATCGGTTAGTGAATTATCAATTCTTGCAATATTTTTTAGCGTTCCGCCGACGGGAATGAATTCTTCGTTCTTTTTGTTATAAAACTTTGTTCCTAAGGCTGAGAATAAGCCACACCCTCCATCGTTAGTGGCGCTGCCACCAAGAAAAATATAAATCTTATGACACCCATTCTTAATCGCATCTTTTACTTGTTGACCTAATCCATAAGTGGTGGTCTTGGCGGGATTTAA
>JALNXV010000183.1 GCA_023230175.1 Candidatus Cloacimonadota bacterium | reverse complement strand
AGAACATTTGTTGTACGAACATCCCTGTTTATACGCTACAAGCAAGGATGCTTGTAGAACATAGCTTTTATTTATCTGATTTAAAGATATAGACTTGTTCACCTTCTTTAACCATAAGATAATCTTTTCGAGCAATAGATTCGATAAAGAAAGGGTCATCCTTTAATTTTTTATTTTCTTCAATATAGCGGTCGTTTTCTTTATTGATATTGACAACTTTTTTATCAAGGTCAAAGGTTTCTTTTCTTTCATTGATAAGATTTATAAAACTAAATTCGTGAAAAAACATAATCGATAAAAAAAGATACAATGTCAATACAATACTTGAAATTGTTAATAAAAAAGCAAAAATCTTTTTAGTATAAAGATTAAATTGAGAATTCTTTTTTGTAAAGGTCAACATCTTATTCATAATTTAATTTAATAAATCTTGTATTTGCTTCTGTCAAGTCTTTTTTATCTAAATTAAATACATTTGAGTCAATTTCTTCTAAGTTTGGAACTATAGATTTAAAGTCATCAATTGGTTCTATGTCAATCTCAATTTTTGAAGTTTTATAATGCATAGGGAAAACATATTTAGGTTTAATAAGTGAAATAAAATCATAAGCAGTTTGAGCATTAAGGGTATAATTACCACCAATAGGTACCATAAGCACATCAATATCAGCTATATCGGCAATAGTTTCTTCGTTTGGAATCACGCCAAGATCTCCACAATGAAGTACTGAAATACCATCAACAAAAATAAGACTCATATAGATATCTCCAAGATTTTTACCGTTAAATCTACCATGACTTGCCTCAATTAATTTAATTCTAATATCTTGAATCTGATAAGTCCCAATTTGAGTAATTTTTTGAAAAGGAGGTAAAAATAATTTAAAATTATTATGATCGTGATGATCATGAGAAGATATAACTATATCAGCAGTCAAATTAGTAGGTAATTTATATCCAATATCTGAAAAGGGATCAATTATAATTCTTTTTTCTTCAGTTTCTATACTCCACATTGAGTGACCAAACCACTTAAATCTAACCATCTTTTGCCTCCGAATGCTATTAGAAATAAAATATATTAATTTGTAAAGCTTTTTTTTGTATTTTTTTAATACTTAAATTCAGCCCCGGTATAAAAATACTGTAATTCGTTATCTTCCAATATATTATATTGATGTTTAACAAAAATAAATAATTCGGGAATCAATCTTAAATTTAATTGAGAAGTCAAATATTGATATCTTGTAATATACTCATCTAAAAATTTTCTTTCTCCCCCGCCCGAGCTCGGGTGAATACCAATACTACCTTGTTGTATGTTTTCATACAAAAAACTAAATGAAAATTGCGAAAAACTCATTCTCAATCTATTTGCAAAGCTCAAATAATTAGAACCATATTGAGCACCTAATAGCATATCATCGTGCATATAAGTCAAAGACTTTGATTTATGTTGATAAGTACTTGGCCCAACTGCAGTAACTTCAGTTGCGACTTCTAAAGGGATATTAGAATCTTGATAAACAACTCCACCCTGTAAAGCAAGATAACTCATCCATTTACTTGTTTTAAGTCTATCATTTCTGATATCATCAAATAAAAAATTCCCATATAATGATACTCCACTTAACGGACGAATTTCACCAAAACCAAAGAACAAACCATTATCACGTCCATGATATTTATTGTCCATTATCTTATAAATTGCAAGAGGACTTGAATATGCTAAATCTATAGTTCTGTCTCCATAAATTATTGTATTGCCTAACCCAAATGAAATATTTGAAGTATGCAATGAAATGGTTTGAGTAGCCATTGATTTAGGTTGATAATCAGAATCGTTTTTAAGTTCATCCGGAGTAAGTTGTGTAGTAATTCCATTATACTCTAAGATACCAAATCTTTTGTTCATTTTAAAATAACCGTATGGAGTAACTTCGTTATTCAAAATAATTGATGAGGTTATAGACCTGCCAATTTCAAAGCTTCCATATCCAACAGATAAATTTAAATATTCATTTTTAAAGTCGAGCTCTGAGATCAAATCTACTTGATAAAACTTACCATCATCACTATATTCACTATCTCCCATTGTAGAAATAAATGGATTTTCAACTATAAAGTCTTCATCTCCCGTATAATGTCCTTTACGAAATCTCAAATAATAACCAAAATTATCTGCAAAATTACCACCACTTTCTATCCCGTAATACTTGCGAGTACGATTATCATTATTATCATCTTTCTTAATATCATATTGATAACCTAACATACCGGAAATAAATAAATTAGTATCATCAGAATCTAAGGTAAACAGATTAAAAAAAGATTTTGTTTCAGTATCCGGATCTGTAATAGTTACCAAGCGAAATTGATTACTATGCGGTTTAAATAAATTACCTATACTGTCTATAGTTTTTTTGGGTGGTACTACTGCAAATTGAGTACCATCCGGATAATTCATATTTAATCGCTCATAATGATAAATTGCTTGTTTTTTATAAAAACCTCTATTCCTAAGATTAGAAATTTCTTTCAAGGCATCCATTACTTCACTATGATATAAAGGATATTGAAAATGATTTAACGAACTCATCTTCAAGGTATTAGTCATCTCCAAAAATTCATAAATCGGATCATCAAAAGGTATTATAAAATCAGCAAATAAAGCTGTTGTCATACATAATAAAAGAGCTAAAACAATCTTTTTCATAAGCTATCCTTTAAATAAATTAATTCTATTCACGTTGATTAATTGACTATCAAAAAAATGTCAATAAAAATTTTGAAATCTTAAAGGAAGCCATATAAATGCCCATAAAAAGCAGCTAAAATTAAACTATCATACAAGGGACCTCCAGGATGGAAAAAAGCATCTTGGAGGTCCCTTGTATTAAAGATGCTCGCACATCAAAAAAAGCAGGGTAAAAACCCTGCTTAAAACACATCAATGTTAGATTATGCTACAACTGCCAAGATATCGTTTTTGGTAACGATAAGATATTTTTTACCATCAACTTCAATTTCAGTACCACTATATTTTGCATAGATAACTTTGTCACCAACTTTAATAATCTTTTTCAAATCTTCGTCAGTACCGACAGCAACGACTTCACCGATATTTGGTTTATCTTTAGCAGTGTCAGGAATAATAATTCCTCCAACATTTTTTTCTACAACATCATCCTTAAGTTCGATAAGAACTCTGTCTTCAATAGGTTGAATTTTCATCTGATACCTCCATAATTTTTTAATTTTTACTTTTAATAATATAAGGCTAATTTCATTTTTAGCAAACACCAATTTAGTTTGCTAATAATTTTAGTCAAGAAATTTTTGCAAATATTTAAATATTTAAAAAAAAACTTGCCAAATTTACATACTTTTCAAATAATAACCTCGAAAAAAAAGCAAGGTGGTAAGATTGTTAGATAAGTCAAGATTGGGACAAGTATTATTAAAAAAAGACATAATTGACGAACAAATATTATATCAAGCCTTAGAAAGGCAACAACAAGAAGCACCCAATGGGAGAAAGCTTGGCGATATATTAGTAAATGATTTTGATATTGATCATCATTTAGTTTTCAGTACGTTAGCTGAAATATACGCATTTAGATCAATAACTATTTCACCATCCAAGCTTGACAATTCACAGATAAAACACTCAAAAGATATATTAGCAAAATTTGATGAGAATTTAAAAAAAGAGTTATTTTTTAATAATGTATTACCATTTCAAGTGCAATTGGGTGTCAGAACAACCTTGATAATTTTGGCGTCAGATGTTACAAATAAAGTAATAGAGAAGATACCTGCCAACACAGAGTTTAAACGATATGAAATTGTTTATTGTCAAAAAAAGGTTTTAGAGGAATTGATACAATTAATTTCTCCACAAAAAAATGAGTTTTTAGAATTATTACAAGAAGTTGACAATCCAATATCTGATGAAATTGACGCTGATGATTCATTAAATGAAAATGCTATTGATGAAGAAATAAATAAAAGTTTATTAATAAACCTTTTTGAAGGCTGTTTGATAGAAGCTGCACGTAAAAAAGCAAGTGATATTCACATAATTCCTTACAAAAAAAATGCAGTAGAATTTCATTTCAGAATTGACGGTAAATTAAGTTTATGGCACAGACAAGAACATACATCACCTGAAGCTATGGCTGCGGTAGTGAAAGACCGTTCTGTCGGAGTTGACAGATTTGAACGTGATACAGCCCAAGACGGATTTGCCCAAAGAACTGTTGACGGGCATTTGATTAGATTTCGTGTTTCAATATTACCAATTACTTCAGCAGAGTATGAAAGACGCTACGAAAGCATAGTTATCAGAGTAATTGATGACAGAAACGTAATAACGGACTTAAAAGCCTTAGGATTTCAAGAGAAAGCAGAAAAAGATTTCTTTAAATCATTATCACACTCAAAAGGTATGGTTTTAGTTACCGGTCCAACCGGAAGTGGTAAAAGTACTACCTTAATGGCAGCTTTACATCACGTAGCTGATCCATCAAAAAATGTATTAACTTGCGAAGACCCGGTTGAATATGTCATCAATGGAGCTAGACAAATAAAAATTAGTCATAAATTAAGTTTTGATCAAGCTATACGTTCTATTCTTAGGCACGATCCTGACGTTGTCTTAGTCGGCGAGATAAGAGATAAAATAACTGCCGACATAGCAATCAAACTTTCAAACACAGGACATCTTACCTTATCGACTCTTCATACAAATGATGCACCTTCGACCATTTCCAGATTGTTTAAAATGGGTGTAGAACCATTTTTATTAGCAAATGTAATCAACATCGTCATAGCTCAAAGATTAGTTAGAAAGCTTTGCCCGGAATGTAAAAAACCCTTATCAAAAGAAAAATATGATTTAGCACTTAATTTTGGACTTACTCAAACAGACATTGATAACGGCAATATCTTTGAAGCAGGACAGGGATGTAAAAAATGCACAAATGGATATAAAGGCAGAACCAATATTTGCGAAGCTCTTTATTTTTCACCTGAAATTAAAAAAGCAATCTTAGAATCATCCAGTGAAATTGACGAAGAAAAGGTTAGAATTATCGCAGAATCACAAGGAATGCTTTCTCTAAAAGATTCCGGTATTGATAGGATTAGAAACGGTATTACATCTCTTGAAGAGATAATTTATAATACGTCGGAAGATTAATTATGAGTATGGGACAAATGTTAATGGTATTGCTTGCTGTGGTGTTATTTTCTACACTAATTATCACTATTTATAATAATATGTTTTTTCAAATAGATTTAGCTGAGAGTAAACTATTTTACACTCAAGCGATTAAAATATCTGATTATATCTTTCAACAATTTGAAATAGAAATGGTAAGCGACCAAACAAGTTTTGAAGAACTCTATGAAAAATATAAGACCAAGCAATTTTACGATGCTACCAATACTCTTGATATTGATTACTTAGATACTGATTATAAATACTCTATCATCTCTGAATACTGTGATCAATCAGGCAACACTGAAGATATTTCAGGAACAAGTGACCATCAAAAATTAACAGTAGAAATCAGCACTACAGTAAAAAGTGATTCGCTATTTCTCGGCTCTTATATCAAAGTTTTTAGCGATATGACATTAAGCGGATTATAATAAATGATAGTTTTACTTGATATAATCGGAGCGATTATTGCCGGAACAATGGTGATCATAACAATAGTTAATTCTATATTTAATATTCAACAAATGAATTATAATATTCAAACCCTATTATCTTTAAATACCGTCGGTAATGAAATAACAGAATTTATTGACTTAACTTATCTTGAATCTGTTGGAAGAAACCTTAAAAGTACTGACCAAATAATTAGTACAGCAAAAGAAAATGAATTCACATTTTTCACAAAACCATCTTATGCAGATACTGTTTTTACTCAATATACGATTACAGCTGTTCAAAATAGCCTAGAACAAACATATATATCAGTTTTATCAGATAGCGTAGAAGTCTTTAATTCTTTACCTTTTCAGATTAAAGAATCTAACATTTTTACTTATTACATTAAATCAGGTGAAGATGCTGACGGACATATTATCTACACAAGCAACCCTAACCCAAATTTAGCAGATTTGGAACAAATCTTTTATGTAAAAGTATCCCTAATCTTTATTGAAAAAGGCTGGAATAAGCAACAAAACCTTACCATTGAATACCCTGTAGTATTTTGGCGGTTTTTTAAAAATAATTATCTAAATAAATTAAATATCTAAATAAACAGGTTAAAATAAAATATGATTTTTACAATTAAAAATACTATAATAAGATTATTAAAAGTTAGCATTGGACTTACGTGCATAATCTTACTTACTTCAAGTTTTGATTATGAAAAACAAGCAAACATACCTACCCCACAAACTGAAAATATTCTTCCTATAAGTAAAGACATTCATAAATTAAGACAAAATATTGATAATATCATCAATGAATATAATTATTATAATTGCCTTAGCGGAATAAGCATTGTTTCTCTTGATTCTAACCAAAAACTTTATGAAAAAAATGCTGATATTGCAATGATACCGGCATCTAATATGAAACTAGTTACAACTGCTGCAGCATATAATCTTCTAAACAAAGATTTTCGTTGGACTACATCCTTTTACAAATCGGGTCAAGTTTATGATGGGATTTTACAGGGAGATTTGTATGTGAAAGTTCAAGGAGATCCTACTTGGAATGATAGCTTTAAAAGAAATATTATCCATCTAACATTTAAAAACTTTGCAGACTCTTTGAAATCATACGGCATCCAACATATAACAGGAAATATTTATGTTGACCCCGGTTCTTTAAATGACTTAAAATTAGGTTTCGGATGGGAAGAAGAAGATAGATTACATACTTACAGTGCCTACCCATCAGCAATTGCTTTTAATGACAATAGTATTCAAGTCAGAATTACCCCAAAAAAAGAACACGCCAACGCATTAGTAACGATATATCCATCAAATAAAGGCTTAGACTTGATAAATAAAACCGTCATTACTAAAAATAAAAGATTACAATACTTTGATTTTCAAACTTACCCAACTGAAAATAAACTTATTGTAGGTGGCAGAATATATGACAAAAGTC
>JALNXV010000005.1 GCA_023230175.1 Candidatus Cloacimonadota bacterium | reverse complement strand
TCTTAGTTATCCTAAACCCACCTTCAAAAATAATAAATATTAGCAAAATATCTGCGATACGTTTTGTTAATAAAGCATTATCAAAATAGTATAAGTTTAGTACATCACTACCGGCAAGTATTCCGACAAGAATAAATCCAATTAATAAAGGTAACCCAGTTTTTGAACTAAGTTTTGTTGATAGCATTGCAAATATTATAAGTAGTGAAAATATTAAAATCATTTTGTTCTCCGATTTAGGTTTTATCTATTTTAAGAGTATTTATTTATTAGTTTCTTTTGTCAAGAAAAATATCAGGTTCTATGGAATATTTAATCTTGATTATATTTGCAATAAGCAAGTGACCTCCAAGATGCTTTAAAGCATCTTGGAGGTCCCTTGAAGAATAATCGTAATTTAATGAAAAATTTGTGGATAATATTTAGATGATTTTCTTGAAGTGAAGGAGCTTTCGGCTTAAGCAAGGATGTTCGCACAATAGCATTATTCAAAAGTCTTTACTATTAAAGAATTTTGATTTCAAGATTTCCAAATAATCAATCATTTTTAAAAAAAAGAGAATTTTTCTTGACAGTTAAAACAATAAAACATAGAATATACAATAGGAGGAATTATGAGCTTTAAAAATATGATAAAATTTATCTGTATAATTCTCATACTGATGGGAATAAATTTAATAAATGCAATTACTTTAAAGGTAGGTGTTTACCAAAATGAACCACTATATTATATTGATGAAAATAAAAAACCTCAAGGATTATTTATAGATATTTTAGAAGAGATTGCTTATAGGGAACAATGGGAAATTGAGTATGTTTGCAATGAATGGAATGTTTTACTTAATATGTTAGAAAATGAAGAGATAGATTTATTAGGTGATATTGCATATACTACTGAAAGAATAGATAAATATAATTATAACAAAAATAATGTTTTTGTAAATTGGGGTCAAATTTATTCAGTAAGAAATTCAGAGATAAGTAGTTTTTTAGATATTGAAGGGAAAAGGGTTGCAGGGGTTGCAGGAGATATTTATTTTGTTAGTCTTTTGGAATTATTGAAATCATTTTCAGTAGAATTTGAAATAGTTGAGGTTAAGGATTATATAGATGTATTTATTGCAATAGAAAATAATACCGCTGATGTTGGTACAGTTAATCGTATGTATGGATTACAGTATTCTAATGATTTTAAGATTGAAGACACTTTAATAATTTTTAGACCTACTGAGTTACGCTTTGCTGCTCCTAAGGATAAATTTTCTATTATATTATCTACAATTGATTTTCATATTGAACAGATGAAAAAAGATAAAAAATCAGTTTATTATAAAGCTCTTGATAAGTATATTGCCGGCAATGCAACTCCTATAAAAAATTATTATAAAGTTATTAAGCTTGCTGTATTTTGGTTTTTGATCGCTTTAGTTTTGGGAGTTTTGTTAATTTATGTGATCAAGAAAAAAAAGATAATATTGAGAAACTTGTTTTTACTAAATAATTCAATTAAAGAGATATATAGGATTGAAGAAAATATCCCTTTGCCATGTGTTCATTTTGATGCTAAGGGCACCATAACTTACATAAATTCATCTTTTTGTCAGTTTTCAGGTTATAAATATAAAGATGTAATCGGTGAAGATATATTTTCTTTTTTCAATTATTTTAACCTTAAAGAAATAGGTATTAATAATCAAATATCAAAAATACATTTTATTAAAGATGAGAAAGCCTTTTCTGTTTTTAAAAATCATTTTAACAAAGAGTTGGAATATGTCGCAATATCTGTTGAACATCCCGAGGTATTAAGGTGTAAAAGATTAATCGCCAATCAAAAAAATAATACTAATTTAGTTTTTGAATTTTTCCCTGATTCAATTTTAATCTCAGATTTTAATGGTAATATTTTAGAGGTAAATAACCTCTTACTTAGTAACTTTTTGTTTAAAAACAAAGAAAGTTTTTTTAGTAACAATCATACTTTATGGGATATTTTTGATTTACAAACAGTAGAAAAGATAATGAGTTTTATCCTAAAAAATAAAGATAATAATATTATAGAATATACAGGATTTGTTTTTAATGCAAATCATGATGAGATTAAGGTTGTCTTAAACATTGTGAAATTAATTGAGGTTGATGATTCTAATTATGAAAAAACAGAAAAGATATATATTGTAATAAAAAATGTTAGTGCTGAAGAGAAGATTAAGAAAAATTTCCTTTTAAGTACAGAGTTTTTTAAAAAGCTATTTGAAAATTCTCCGTTAAGTATTTTAATCTTAGATACACAAAATAAGATCTTAGATATGAACATAACATTTGAAAATACATTCGGCTATAGGAAATCAGAAAAAATTAATCAAAAATTAGATGAGTTTTTTATTCCGCAAGAATATCAAACTGAACACTTAAAAGCATTTGAGAATATAATTAAAAACGGTACTTGTGAGTTGGAAACATATAGATTACATTCTGATGGAAGACTTATTAAAGTTAAATTGAATGGATCTGCGATTGCAATTGACCAAGAAATTATTGGATTGTATGCAATCTATAGAGATATAACTGAAGAATCTTTGAGATTAAACTTACTGGAAAGTATGCAAAAGAAATATGATATCTTAATAAGATATTCACAAGATATAATAGCCTTAGTTGATGAGAATCAAAATGTTATCGATATATCTGATTCGTTTTGTGATATAACCGGTTGGTCTAAATCTGATTTCTTTGATAGAGAAAAGGTTATAAAACTAATACATCCTGAAGATCAAGAGATTGTCGCTAAGAGTTTTACATATATCCTTAAAAGAAAACTAAAACGTCATAATATAAAATATAGGTTTTTACATAAACAAGGACATTATGTCTGGATAGATGAACTTGGCTCTTATATAGAAAATTGTCAAAGCCAAACACAGGGAGTTTTATTTATTTCCCGAGACATTTCTGAAACAAAGAAATTTGAAGATACATTAACTCATCAAAAAGAGTTTTTTGGTATCTTAATGAATTATTTTGAAGAAGGTTTGCTTATTATTAATAATAAAGAAGAAGTTTTGTTTATTAATAATAGTTTTAAAAATTGGACTGAAGTCGAAACTGTAGATATTATTAATAAACCTTATTATGTTTTATTTGATTATATTAATAAAAATGTCAAAACAAAATTACCGGTAGATTTTAATATTAAAAATTATGTTAATTTAAAAAACAAACAATTGATTTTTAAAAATAGTAATAAAAGAATTATTTGTAATATATCCATTATTCCTTTTGAAGAGTTTTCAGGTAATGCTCAAAATATTGTTATAATTTCAGATATAACAAAAACAAATAAATTGAATTTAGAAATGAATAAGATTAAGAATATCGATACATTAAGAAATTATACTTTACACTTAGCAAACGATTTTAATAATGTCTTAACTGCTATAATGGGACATATATCTTTATTGAAAATGTTTACAGGGTTAAATTCTTCTGCTAATATTAGAATTAAAAAAGCTGAAGAAGCTGCATTTAAGGCAATAGAAATTACTCAAAAAATATTTCCTTTGCAAAATATGACTAATCTAATAAAAACAACTTTTGACGTTTCTACTTTATTTAAAGATATACATTTACCTAATACAATGAAACTTGCCTTGAGAATTCCCGAAGGTTTAAATTTAATCAATACAAATTTTGTAATGTTAAAAGAAGCAATAAGAATATTGATAGAAAATAGCGTTGAAAGTATTTTAGAAAAAGAGGATAAATTTTTTGAGGAGCAAATAGAAATTGAAGTAAATGAACTTAATTTAAAAAATAATGATAAAGTTCCTTTAACTGACGGCTTATATACAATAATAAAAATTATTGATAATGGAATTGGGATTAATGATGATATAATTGATGACATATTTGAGCCATATTTTTCTACAAAAAATAAAGAAGGTTTTGGCTTGACAAAGGCATTATACTTGCTAAGGTTACTTTCTTGTCATTTAACCATAGAATCTATTGTAAATGAAAAAACGACGGCAACTATTTATATACCAAAAACAGAGGTATCTGCTGTAGAAAATGATTATACAGATATTAATACTCAAGATATAAATATTATTTTTATGGACGATGAACATTTAGTTCAAGATATTGCAAAAGAATTTATGCAAAAATTAGGATTTAACGTTGATATAGCAAGTAATGGTCAAGAAGTATTAGAAAATATGAAAGCAAAAAATTATGATTTCTATATCTTAGATTTGATAGTAGATGAAGGTATGGGTGGTAGAGAAACAGCTATTGAGATATTAAAAATTAACCCTGAAGCTAAGATGCTTTTAACTACCGGGATGAAAACAGAAAAGGCTTTCTTTGAATATAAGGATATTGGATTTATTGATATAATTGAAAAACCAATCGATTTTTATCAACTTAAGAATAAGATATTAAAGTATTATAATATTTTTTATCAAGATAAAAAAAGTTAAAGTATGGTATCTTAATAGAATTTTTATATAAAAAATAAAGAGAATGATTCTTTAATATTTCTCAGCTTTTAAAAAAATTAATATTTCTAAAAAAAGTATTTACAAAAATCACTGCTTTTACAAAATTACATCGTAAAAACTTAATATTGGAGATATAAATGATGAAATGTATTTTAAATAGTAAAATACATAGAGCAGTAATTACCCAAACTGACCTCTATTATGTTGGCAGTATTACAATCGATAGAGATTTAATGGATGCTGTCGGGTTGTTGCCTTTTGAAAAGGTTGAGGTTTTTGATATTCAAAATGGTTCACGTTTTGAGACTTATGTAATCGAAGGAGAAAGAGGTTCCGGCATAATTGGCGTTAATGGAGCTGCTGCAAGATTAGTTCATCATCACGATGAAGTTATAATTGTAAGTTATGCATGGTTAAATACAGAAGAATTAGACACTCATAAACCAAAGATTGTTATTGTTAATCAAGAAAATAAGATTATAAAAGTAGAATCATAATGGAATACTTCGGCTCAAACAAAACTGATAAGCAAATAATTGTTTTTAAATCAATAAATGAAATGATTGAGTTTCGTAAGTCATTAAATCAAGATTTTAAGATTGGTTTTGTTCCTACTATGGGATATTTACATCAAGGACATCTTAGCCTTGTTAAAAAAGCTAAATCTGAAAATGATTTTGTCATAGTAAGTATTTTTGTTAATCCTCGTCAATTTGGTCCGGGAGAAGATTTTGAGCAATATCCAAGAGATTTAGAAAGAGATTTGAGTTTATTATTAGCGTGTGATGTTGATTGTGTGTTTAATCCTCATCATCTTGAAATGTATCCGGATAATTATAAGACATTTATTGAGGTTTCAGATTATAGTAATATATATTGTGGAGCATCACGACCGGGGCACTTTAAAGGTGTTGCAACCATTGTGAATAAATTAGTTAATATTACTCGTCCGAATAATATGTATATGGGTGAAAAAGACTTTCAACAGGTCGTTGTTTTAAAAACTATGCTTAAAGATTTAAATATAGATACAGAAATTGTTTCTTGCCCAATTATAAGAGAAACTGACGGGTTGGCGATGAGTTCACGAAATATTTATTTGTCACAAAATGAACGCAAATATGCCTTGTGTTTGTCGCATTCGTTATATACTTCAAAAGAACTTGTTAAAAGTAATGTTTCTGATTTAAAGCTTTTTAAGGATAAAATATTTGAAATAATTAAGTCTTCTTTTGGTATAATTGATTATGTTGCTTTTATAGATAATGATACCTTTACTCCGGTTTCTGAAGTGAATTCCAATACAAGAATACTTCTTGCAGTGAAAATTGGTAATACCAGATTGATTGATAATATGTTAATGAGTTAATTATAATGAATATCATTGTTAAGAAGTTCGGTGGAACCTCTGTAGGTTCTATTGATAAGATAAAAAAGATTGCTGATAACATTGCTAAAGAGAAAATGTTTAATGATAAAGATATTCAATTTGTCGTAGTAGTGTCTGCAATGGAAAAAACAACTGATAATTTATTTGAATTAGCTCACCAGATTTCTGCTCATCCTAATCAAAGAGAACTTGATATGTTGGTGACTGCAGGAGAAAGAATTACAATAGCCTTATTGTCTTTGGCTTTACAAGAAAAAGGTATTCAGTCAATCTCTTTTACAGGCTCTCAAAGCGGTATTATAACAGATAATTCGCATGGAAATGCTAAAATATTAACAGTTAATGCTTTTAGAATTCCTACAGAATTAAATAAGAATAAATTAGTTATTGTGGCAGGTTTTCAAGGGGTTAGTCTTGAAAAAGAAATTACTACTCTAGGTCGCGGTGGTTCTGATACTACGGCTATTTCTCTTGCTTGTTATTTGCAAGCAAGTAAATGTGAGATTTATACTGATGTCAAAGGTGTATATTCTGCAGATCCACGAGTTGTAGAAAATGTTTGTTTTGTAAAAAATATAAGTTATGAAGAGATGTTATTTTTAACTCTGAATGGTTCTAAAGTATTGCATTCAAGAGCTGCTGAATTTGCTCAGAAATATAATATACCTATTGAAATAAAATCATCTTTTGAAAATTGCGAGGGTACAATGATTTCACAACATATGGAAGAATCTTATGTTAAGGCTATAGCACATAAAGAAAAATTGGTAAAGATAGCTATTAATGCTAAGAAAGATAATCAATTTGTTGATTTACCTGATTTTAAGACGGAAATTTTCGATATGGAGTATTTAGATACTCAAGTTTATTTTTTAATTGATAAACAATATCAAGAACAATTTATTGATGAAATTACCGAAAATAATTTAGAATATTATATTGATAAAGAATGCTTGGCTGTAATTACATTAACAGGTTATAGGATTTGTAAAGATATTAAGTTTTTTAATAATTTAAAAAAAATACTTGACGAAACTTGTAATAATGATTTTATAATAAAAAATCAAGGTATAGGTGTATCTGTACTATTTAATAGTGAGAATTTTAATTTAGTTATAAAGGTTTTACATAAAAAATTTTTAGTAAGTGAGTTTATATGAAAAAGTATGTTTTGCTAATAGATGATGATGAAACATTGTTAGAGCTTGGCAAAGAAATGTTTGATATTTTGAATATTCAAGCCCTTACGGCTTTTGATATGGATGAAGCAGTAAGATGTTTTAAATGTCAACATAATAATATTGGATTGGTAATTTTTGATTTAAACCTGGATCAAGTTTCCGGTATTGAAGTATTTGAAGCTTTAAAAGAGATTGATGCCGACTTTGATGCAGTTTTAGCATCCGGGATATTTATTGATGAAGATGCACCAAAATATATAGAGTTAGGATTTAAAGAGATTATATTAAAGCCTTATAATTTAAGTACATTAAAACAATTATCTGAAAAATATTTTAACCAAGATAAGAGGGTCAATGAGTAAATATTTAGTTACAAGTGGGTTGCCTTATGCAAATGGAAAATTACATATAGGTCATCTTGCCGGTGCATACCTACCTGCGGATGTATATGTTCGATTTTTAAGATTAAATAATGAAGATGTTATATATATGTGCGGTACTGATGAACATGGTGCTCCAATATCAATTAGAGCAGAGGCTGAGGGTAAAACTCCTCAAGAGATAGTTGATTATTATCATAAAAGCATTGTGAAAAGCTTTGATGGTGTTAATATAAAGTTTGATAATTTTTCGGGTACAGCAAGACCGGAACATCATAAGCTGTCTCAGCAGTTTTTTTTAAATTTATTAAAAAATTCTTATATAAATACACATAATACTAAGCAGATGTATTGTGAAAATGATAAGAGATTTTTGCCGGATAGATATGTAGAAGGAGAGTGCCCTTTTTGCCATACTTCCGGGGCAAGAGGTGATCAGTGTGATGCTTGTGGTAAACTTCTTGATGCCAATCAATTAGTTAATCCTGTATGTAAGATTTGTGGTAATACTCCTGTTATTAAAGAGACAAAGCACTGGTTTTTAGATTTACCTGCTTTTGCCGAGCAGTTAAAGACCTGGTTAAATGATAAGCCAAACTGGAAAGATAATGTTAAGAAATTTATTTTAAGTTGGATAGAAGAAGGTTTAATAGAGCGTTCAATTACTCGTGACATTAATTGGGGTGTTGCTTTGCCGGAATATCAAGGAAGTGATGCTGTTGATTTAGAAGATATTAAGGGTAAAGTTCTTTATGTTTGGTTTGATGCTCCAATAGGATATATATCTTCAACGGTGGAATGGGCAAAAAAAATAGGTCAGCCTGATAAATGGAAAGATTATTGGTTTGATCCTGATTGTAGGATTGTTCATTTTATTGGAAAGGATAATATACCTTTTCACGCTATAATTTGGCCTTCTTTATTAATGGGGCAAGACGAGAAATATACTTTACCTTGGGATATACCGGCTAATGAATATCTTACCCTTGAAGGGCAAAAAATATCTACTAGTAAAGATTGGGCAATATGGGTAGAAGATTTTTTGAAATATTTTGATGGAGAGTTGTTAAGATTTGTATTGTGTGCTAATGCTCCTGAATCTAAGGATGCTGATTTTTCTTGGAAGGATTTTCAAGCTTTAGTAAATAATTCATTAGCTAATGTTCTTGGAAATCTTGCAAATAGAGTTTATGCTTTTACAAAAAAGAATTTTAATAGTAAGTTAGAGCTTCATAAATCTATATCTGGAAAAAATAAAAAGTTTCTTGATGAGATTAATGCGATTTGTAAAGATATACATCAATCTTATTCAGAATTTAAGATAAGAAAAGTAGTTAAAACAATTATTGATTTGGCTCGCGAAGGCAATAGGTTTTTTGATGAAGCTAAACCTTGGCAGTTAATAAAAGAAGATAAACCGGCGAGCGAAGAGGTTTTATTTGTTTGTGCCGAGTTATTAAAGAAAATTAGTATTTGTTTTTATCCAATACTCCCTGAAAGTATGTTAAAATTACGGAAAATGTCCAATCTTGATTTAAATTTTAAGTGGGATGACATTTGTGTATGTAATAAAAGTTTTGAAATTGGTGAGATAGAGCCTTTATTTAAAAAGATTGAAGATAATCAAATACAAGAACAAATTGATTTGTTATATAGTAAGACTAAGTTAAAAGATGAAACTGATAATATAATTAAAGATGCTCCTGTAAAGGATGTAATAGAATTTGATGATTTTGTCAAGATAGATTTAAGAGTAGTTAAAATATTAACTGCAGAAAAGATTAAGAAATCTAAAAAGTTGCTTAAATTACAAGTTCAAAGTGGCTCAGAAAAAAGGCAAGTTCTTGCCGGTATTGCTGAAAGTTGGGAAGCAGAAGATTTAATAGGCAAGAGTGTTGTTATGCTTTTTAATCTTAAACCAAGAAAAATGATGGGTGAATTATCTGAAGGAATGATTTTAGCTGCTGAAGATAAAGATGGTAGAGCTATTCCTCTTACAACTTTACAGCAAGTTAATTCCGGAGCTGTAATATCTTAAAAACATAGTAAAAGATTTGATAATGTTTTTATTAAAAGTTAAGTATATCCGGATACTTTGTTTATTATTATCAATGTTTTCATTGATTGAAGCACTTGAAATAGTTGATGATATTGTAAATATAGATGTTCTCATTTATCAGTATCAAGCCGGAGATGATGATATTACTTTTAGTTCTGTTTCCGGGTTTTATTTAAAATCTGAAGATAAGAAATTAAACAATATAAAAGATGAATCAATAACAATTTCTAAGGTTTTAACTAATTCTAAGGTTGTAATTAAGAATAAGGTATATTCACTTCCTTTGGAGATAATTTCTGAATCACCAATAAGATTTAAAGAATTAGAATATTCAGGTTTTATTAAAATCAAGGAAGCACAGAACAATAAACTTGTGATAATTAATTGTATAGATTTAGAAAGTTACGTAGCAGGTGTGATAAGTGCAGAGATAGGTGCATCTTCACCTTTTGAAGCATTGAAAGCACAAGCTATTGCGACTAGAACGATTACCATAAAAAAGATTTTAAATAATAAACATCAAAAGGATGGATATGATTTGTGTAGTACTGTCCATTGTCAAGTTTATAAAGGTTTGAAAAATCAGTCTTCGGCTTCATATCGTTCGGCTATCGAAACTTCCGGATTGATACTTGTTTATAATAATCAACCTATTGATGCTGTTTATTCTTCATCTTGTGGAGGTGTTTCAGAATCAACTGAAAATCTTTGGGGTTTTAAGCTTGATTATTCAACAGTTAAGACAGATAGTTACTGTATAGATGTTGAACAGCTATCTGGTTGGCAAAAGAAATATCTTAATTGGCAAAAAGATTTTTCGGTTATTCAATTACAGCAGATGTTTGCGATTACAAATATTAGTGCTATAAGATATAATAGAGTTAGTGAATTCAAGCCGGGTTCAAATTCTGATAGAATAGAAAAGATAGAAATTATTGGAAATAAAATTGTAACTATTGAAGGTCAATACAAGATAAGAGAGACGTTTAATTTGCCTTCTTCACTTTTTATTGTATATAGTGAGGATAATTCATTAGAGGAATTAAATAGAAACTCTAAGATAATATTTGCCGGTAATGGTTATGGGCATGGTGTTGGAATGTGTCAAACAGGTGCTATCGTCAGAGCAAAATCAGGTCAAACTTATCAAGAAATATTGCATTTTTATTATCCTAATACAGAAATTAATTCTGAATGGTTACTAAATAATATTACTAAGGAGAAATAATGAAATTTATTATAGAAACTTATGGTTGTCAGATGAATGTAGCTGATAGTGAGTTAATAATTTCAATTTTAGAAAATTATAAATCTTTACAGCCTGAAGAAATGTTCGAATATACAGAAGATATAAATCAAGCACAAATTATTATATTTAATACTTGTTCAGTAAGAGAAAATGCTGAAAGAAGAGTTTTGGGTAGGATATCAAATGAAATATCCAGAAAACAAAGAGATAGAAGTATTTTGATAGGTGTTGTGGGTTGTATGGCACAACGTTTAGGAGAAAAATTAAATCTGAAATCTAATAAAAGAGGAATATACCCTCAGATAGATTTTGTTGCCGGTGTTGACCAATATGAAAAATTACCCGAGATTATTCAGGAATGTAAAAAAAAGCATAAGTTTATAGCTCAAACGACTTTTAATTATGACGAAAATTATACTGATTTATTACCCAGTAGAACTAATAAGCTAAATGCATTTGTTACTATTATGAGAGGGTGTAATAATTTTTGTACTTATTGTATAGTTCCATATACTCGAGGTAGAGAAAGAAGTCGACCTGTAGAAGAGATATTAAAAGAGATTAAACAAGCCGGAGAAGAGGGTTATTATGACGTTACTTTGCTTGGGCAGAATGTGAATTCTTATAGGTATGAGGATATTAATTTCCCTAAACTATTGCAAAGAGCTAATCAAATTGATTCTATAAAAAGATTGAGATTTATCACTTCTCACCCAAAGGATTTATCTGATGAGTTAATTGAGGTAATGGCAAACTCGGAAAAGGTTTGTGAGCACATTCATTTGCCTGTCCAATCAGGAAATAATGAGATTTTAAAGAGAATGAATAGGAATTATACAGCTGAACATTACATAAGTACTATCCAAAAACTTCGTAATGCAATGCCGAATATAGCTATAACTACAGATGTTATTGCAGGGTTCTCCGGTGAAACAGAAGAACAGTTTATGGATACTTTTAATTTAATGAAAGAAATCAGATATGATTTTGCTTATATGTTTAAATATTCAGAAAGAAGCGGAACTAAGGCTACTGAGTTTAAGGATAGCGTTCCCGAAAAAGAAAGGCTTGCTCGCTTGCAAAGATTGATTGACCAACAAACTATTATTACTACTGAAAAATATAAACAAAAAATTGGCTGTGTTGAGGAGATATATGTTGAGAGTTTCAGTAGAAAAAATGCTAATCTATTATCAGGGAAAACAAGAGATTTTAAGATTACTGTATTTGAAGGCGATGAATCTTTAATTCATTCTTTTGTTAAGGTGAAGATTATTGATGCTGTCGGATGGACTTTAAAAGGTAAATTGATAGCTGATGACTAACTATAAATTAATATTCTTGCTTGTACTAAAGACTACTTAAGTATAGGAACCTTAATCAATAAGCTAATTACAAGATAGAAGATACTTTCTCAAAATGTGAAAAATGTTTTACAAGTTTTCAGAGGCTGTCTCAAAATAGCAGAAAACCATTCAAATCGGGAACCGGACATCTCGTTCCGTCTGTTATTGCGAACGGAGTGAAGCAATCTTATCTTATTGATTTGTAGTATTTTAAAGAAATTAAAGAGATCCTTCACTAACGCTCAGGATGACAAAATTTCTTCGAAATTTTGTTTACATTCATAAACGTTGCACAGACTCTTTCAGCTTGTAGTACCATATTATATTGAATATATACCGGTTAAGGTCTTAAGTGTAAACATAGATGCTCGCATAACAAAACAAAGCACAAGCTTTTTAATTATGATAATCAATCTTATGCTTACTCAAAAAAACAATGAATAAAATCGAAGATTATTTAACAATTTAAATCAAATATATCAAATAAAAATATTCTATAAAGCATATTTATTTTATGTATTAAATTATAATCATAAATTAAACACGAGCACAATATCTAAATGATTGAAAAATAATCATTTATGTTTTACAAAATCTACTATATGTAACAGCATAGGTACAGGAGACCTACAGGAAATAACATCTCCTGTAGGTCTCCTGTACCTATGCTATATATTTCAAGTAGTTAGACGGCATAAAAACTTAGTATTATAACTTTACAAAACAAAAATAAATATCAATAAAGTAGTATTTGTGTTACATTTATTAATTTATAAATATAAACATATAAAATAAGGATGTTGAATAATGTTGTTGTATGAGCATCCTTACTTGCACTAAAAACCTTAAATGATAAGTATCAATATTTTATGAAACTACAAGCTGGAAGCTTGTAGAACAATAATTGGAATTATTTAAGTAATACTTGTATTGTTTTTGCATATTTGAATAAAAAAAGAGACACGCTTAAGCGTGCCTCTTTTGGTTTTAAGTTTATTTGATAAGTAGCATTTTCTTGGTTGATGAGTAATTACTTGTTTTCATTTTATAGAAGTAAACACCACTACCAACTTTTTTATTGTTATTATCATTACCTGTCCAAACGATTTCATGGAATCCCGGTTCTTTAATATCATTTACAAGAGTTTTAACTTTTTGACCTTTGATATTATAGATTTCAATTTCTACATGATCTTGTTTTGACATTTCAAATTTGATGCTTGTAGTTGGATTGAATGGGTTAGGATAGTTTCCTGCAAGTTTTGTAACTTTAGGTCCTACTACAGGAGTATCAACACTTTCACCTCTTTCAACTAATACATCATCTACAAAGAAGATAAACGCATCATTAGAAACACATTGAATACCGATATATACTGTTAAACCGGCATAATCTTCAAGTGAATATTGATATTCTGTCCATTCAATAGGAGCTTCTACATAAGTTCCGGGAGTTATGACAGTCATTTCAGCAGGATTTGGAGAAGTTCCTACAAGAACTTTAAATCTTTCAAGACCATAATCCGGCATATATGTTACAGCCCAGAATTTAATATAAGCACCAATTCCGACTTGAACAGCAGGTGTAATCATATAGTCATTATTTGGAGGAGTTGTAGCAGCAAAGCAAGCAGCCATTTTTAATCCTGAGTGCGGAGTATAATCTAAAGGAGCAACAGTTTCAGAAGGTGTAAAGATTATATAAGCCATTGGAGATCCTGAGTTAGGGAATGTGATACCTGAGAAACCATAAGTAGTGCTCATATCACCGTCAACTAATGTCCATTGACCAAATTCAAGTGCGAAACTGTCATAAGATTCAAAGTCATCATCAACTGCATAGTTACTTTCATTTAATGTAACAGGAATTGAAATGACATTGTCTTGAACTACAAAGTTTTCATTAATATAATCAACATAACCTGCATGTTGAACTTTTAATGTATAAGTTCCTTTCCAAACTTGAGGGAATACAACATTTTGACTTGTAGCAGTTTGTTGATAAACATAATTTGGATTACCATTATTATTGGTGAGTTTTACAACAGCACCATTAACAGAACCACCATCAGCAGTTGTTAAAGTAACTGTAACTTCAGATGTCATATTTTTTGATACATTATTTGAGAATGCAGGAGCAGATGAAACATCATTTGTATAAACAGCATAAACAACATATTGATATTCGCCGCTTTCAACAGCAGCCCATGAATTATCAACATAAGTTGTGTCTGTAACGTTTCCGTTAATTTGTTCCCAAAGGTTAGGATTACTTAAATTATTAACGTCAGCTCTATATAAAGAGTAATGTGTTAATGAACGTGGAGCACTGTTATTAATGGTTGTAAAATTAGTAACAATGTTATTTCTTAATCTACTATATGTAGGAGCGATGTTAGCAACTTTAGATTTATGAGCTGATTCTTCTTTTGGAGTAACAACGGAAGTAAATGTAGAATTATCAAATGATCTAACTTCACCATTATCAATACCTGTAGCTCTGATTAAGAAGTTAAAAGCGAAATCCCATCCACTAATGCAAGTAAATTCATAACTTGGATCTGTAATATCATAAACACCAAATTGGGTATTTGGATAGAATGGATAATCATCACCAAGTCCGTCATCTGTAGCTAAACCTACGAAGCCATTAAAGCTTACACCAATAAAGAATCCATTAGGAGCATCTACAGGATTTGGTAATTCGAAAGTATTCCATTCACCATCAATGTTAGGAACGCCTGTTTGTTCAAATAATACTTGATTTCTATCAGGAAGTCCAGCATCATCAAGTCCGATAACCCATACTTTAATTGATGTATGAGGTCCACCTTCAGCTGTTAACATCCATGAAATGGAGTTAAGGGAAGCACTATGATTATGTGCAGCACCCATAACTGAGTTTTCAGTACCTTGGAAACCTAATTGACCTGTACCTGTACCGTCATCATATCTGAATTCAGTTTCAGCACCGGTTGCAGGAGAATTCCAAGAGATATTAGCTACAGTTTCAGTAGCTTCAGCTATCACATTACGAGGTGGATTAGTGACTTCATTGAGTTGGATTGTACCTAAATCAAGATCAACCATACCAACTTCAACTAAATCGTTTGTATATACTTGATAACTTTCTCTTTGGATTCTAATAACATAAGTAGCACCTGCATAAACACCCGGAATAGTAAAATCACCTGTTGCATTTGAAGTTGCTTCATAATCTGCATAACCAATTAAGGAAATAGCACAATTATCAAGTCCGTTAGGGTTGTCATTGCCAATAATATGTCCGCTTACTGTAACAGTAGGTCTTGGTTCTAAAGTTACATTAGCAATAGTATTTTCATCTTCAGTAACTGTAAAGGTTGCAGAATTGTCAAAGAAACCGTGTTTTGATACATTAATTGTTTGTTCACCGGGGAATACATATTCTAATAAGTAAGCACCGTCAGCGTCAGTATAAATGATTCTACTGGTTCCTGCAAGGCTGATTTTTGCTTCAGCTATTGGAGCACTTGTAGTTTCATTTGTTACAATACCTGAAACAGATCCGAGGCCTTCAGTATTAAATGAAATTTTAGTATTAGGTATTTTTGCTACAAGAGTACCTGTGCCGGGATTTTCAGGATCAAGATCTTCAGAATCACTTTGTCTTACAAGTGCTCTATTTCCGGTAGTTACTGTGTGTTGGAAGTGATTTGCTGAACTGTAATATTCTTCATCTAATGCTCTTTCAATCATTACAACAAGATTTCCACCGCCATAAACATAAGGTTCGGTTAATATAATTTCAAGAGGATATTCGCCTTCTGCTGTGACATCAATAGTTCCTTCAAAAGCTAAGGTAAAGTCTTCATAAGGAAGCCATCCTGAGGTTGAAGCAAATTCTGTATCTTGAGTAGTAGCCATCCAAATTTTGATAGGTCTGTCAGCAGCAACATCACCTTGCATAATAAGGTAATATTCAAGAGATGTAATAAGTCCACCCATATTAATTTCATTTTCTAAATAAATAGTTTGTGTAATACTATTTCTCCAGTAGAAATTAATTGGTAAATTATTACCTGATGCATCACTTTCTGGATCTCCAACATAAGCATAATGAACTCTTTGAAGTTCAATAACGCCAAGATTGATATTGTCTGTTACTACGATAAGTTCTTGTTCTGTGCCGGCATATTGATCTTTAGTAAATTTTATTAAATAAGTATGATTATTATATACTTCAGGGAAGCTGAAGTTACCTGAGGCATCAGTAAATGTTTCATAATTTTCATAACCAATAATGTTAACTTGAACATCAGCAAGTCCTTCAGGAGCATCTGTTCCGGTTACTTGACCTGAAACAACAACTGTTGGTAATTGAGAAATTGAGATATTTTGGTTTGTTTCTTCATCTGCAACAATCACTATATCTTCAACAACTGTGTCAATATATCCAATTTTTGAGGCTGTTAATGCAATAGTTCCTTCAGGGATATAATTGATTTCATATAGACCATTAATATCGCTGTAAACAGCTCTTTGAGTGCCATTGATTTGAACTCTAACACCTTCAACAGGTTGATTGTCAGAAGGTCTTGTGATAGTTCCTGATAAGTCACCCATTCCGGATGTATTAAAGAAAAGTCCTGTTAAAGGTACTGTATTGTTTAATGATCCACTTTCCGGAGTTGACGGGTCAATAACAGCTGAGTCTGATTGTTTGTATAAAGTACGATTAGGGTATTGAGCTGTAATAGTATGATAGAATTTGTTTAGATAACTATAATATGAAGTATCCATTGGTCTATTACACATAATTACAAGATTACCACCACCATAAGCAAATGGGGTTGATAATGGAATAAGTAATTCATAATCTCCGGTAGATGTTAAATTAACTGTACCATCATAAACTAAAGTAAATTCTTCATAAGGAATCCAAGATGTATTTGATTCAAATTCATTAACTGTTGTTTCTGCCATCCAGAATTTGAGAGGTCTATCAGCAGGAATGTCGCCGTTTAATGTAGCTTTGTATTGAATTGCAGTAATTAATCCACCCATATTAACTTCTTCAGCCATATAGATAGTCTGAGAAAGTGAATTTTTATACAAGAAATTTGCGGGAGCATAATATTGTGAATCAGTAGTATTTGGATCACCAACAGTTACAACAACGGTACCTGATGATTGAATTGTGATTGCGAGGTCAGTAGTTTGATTGTTTCCCGGATAATCATCAGAAGCTAAATCAACTAAACCATAAATTACAGCAGGACCGGTAAAATCCGGTGTCCATACAAATTCAAAATTATGAGATTCGCCTTGTGCTAAAGTAACACCGGCCATAGAAAGTAATTCAACATCATCACCTTCATTTGCTTTCATTAATTTTACTGTATAAGCCGATTGATCATTAAGACCACTATTTCTAACACCGACAGTATATGTAGTAGCTATACCTTCAGTAGGAGTTACATTACCAGTAATTCCGAGAGCAGCTAAGTCATTATCGAAAGAACCATATATTTTAATGTTATAAATATACCAATAGTTGAAACTAAAAGTAGAACCACCATGACTACGGAATTTGATTTGAATTGTTTCACCTGCATATTCAGCAAGAGATAATTCAAGATCTTGTCCACCACTGACACCCCAACTATCATTTGCATCAAGGTCCCAGTCCCAAATAAGATCTTCTGTATCGCCATTAACAATCCAGATTTCCATTATTTCGCCGGTATCAGTAGAATAATCATTAACATATTGTGAAATAATAAAATCACCTGCATTATCAGGTAAAGTAATGTCAGGTGAAATAGCTGACATATCATAATCTTCAGCACTTGGACTCCAGTTTAAATAAAGATAACTGTTGGCTGTATTTACCATCCAGTTACCATCAACTGTCCAACCAAGGTCAGTATCGAAATTATCTTCCCATAATATAGCTTGGGAAAAAAGTCCTGTTGCTAAACATAGTAAGAACATAAAGAACATAGTTCTGAGTAATTTTTTACTCATAATTTCCTCCTTATTACACTCTATTGCTACTTGTTCGTAGCTTATTCTTCTAAAGATGATTTTATTGCTATTAATGATTTTTTGTCAACTCTTTTTTTTGTCTTTTCTGTTATGTTAAGATATTGAAGTATAGTGTAATAGCTTAATAGTACATAATGAATCATAACTATTTTTATTAATAAAATTAATAGAATTTGTGTATTTGGTTTACATTAATAACGTTACCTAAAGGATATGATATTTGGCATATAAATCAATTGTTAATCTTGTTTACAGAAAAATTGATTTTGTACATTTATAATAAATTAAGAAAATAAGGGAAAATTATATTCTTATAATTTGAATTTATGCTGTATTTATCAGAGTTAAATTTAGATTTTCTTTAAAAAAAGTTAATATGTATAAATGAGAAAATTTTATTTGACAAATTTTGTAATATTTTTTAGTGTCATAGAAAAATATATGGAGGATTTTATGGCAGTAAAAGTTGATTTAGACAAATGTGTTGGTTGCGGTGCTTGTGTTGACACATGCCCGGTAAATGCTTTAGCAATGAATGGAGATAAAGTAAAAGTTGACGAATCAACCTGTGTTGATTGTGGTGCTTGCGTTGGTGTATGCCCTGTTGAAGCTCTTTCATTGTAAATTTGTGATGAATTTATGGCAGACCATTATGTGTCTGCCTTTTTTTTATTTTTTTCTTGACTTTTAAACAATAAAGATTATAATAATATAAGAAGTTGTATATTTTATAAAAGGAGTTATTATGAAATTTTCTAAAAATGAACTGATAGAAATGGCCGTACAAATTGAAAAAAGTGGTTATTCATTTTATGATGAAGCTTTAAAAAAGAAAGAGTTATCTGAAAAAGGTAAAAAAATACTTACTATTCTGAGAAATGAAGAAGTAAGACATGAGAAATATTTTCTCTCATTACGTGAAGAATTGGATGACTTAGAGCTCGATGATAGTGGGGATTGGGAGACTATTTCAAATTATATAAAAACAATTACTGATTTTCGTTTATTCAATAATAAAGATTCCGCTGTTAGATTAGCAGCTCAAGCAGTATCTGAAGATGAAATATTTGAATATGCGATAAGATTTGAAAAGGATACCATATTATATTTTTACACAATTAAAGATAATGTTATTAATTCAGATGCAGTTAAAACATTAAAAAGTATTATCGAAGAAGAAATTTCACATGTATTGAGATTAACTGAATATAAACAATCAATCAATTAAGGAGTAAAAATGTCTTCTGATTTAGAGATAGCAAAAAGTGTAGAACTTAAAGATATAGTTGATATTGCTAAACAATTAAAACTTGACTCAGATGATTTAGAGCTTTATGGTAAGTATAAAGCTAAAATTAGTTATAAAGCATTAGATAGAATAAAGAATAATAAATTTGGAAAATTAATTTTAGTTTCAGCAATAACTCCAACACCTGCCGGTGAGGGTAAAACAACTACTTCAATAGGACTTGCACAAGCGTTAAATCAGATTGGTAAAAAAACAACTGTAGCACTTCGTGAGCCATCTTTAGGTCCGGTTTTTGGTATTAAAGGTGGAGCAGCAGGTGGGGGATATTCTCAAGTATTGCCTATGGAAGACATAAATTTACACTTTACCGGTGATTTTCATGCAATAACTTCTGCAAATAATACTCTTGCCGCATTAATTGATAATGAAATATATCACGGAAATAAGTATAATCTAGATCCTCGAAGAATATTATGGAAAAGAGTATTAGATGTTAATGATAGGATGCTAAGAGATGCCATTATAGGTTTAGGTGGTAAAACTCAAGGTTTCCCTCGTGAAGAAGGTTTTGATATTACTCCGGCTTCTGAAATAATGGCTATATTATGTCTTGCAAATAATATAACAGAGTTAAAAGAAAAGATTTCTAATATAGCAGTGGGTTTTACTTATGAAGGTACTTTATTAAAAGTAAAAGATTTAGGATATGAAGGAGCAATTACTGCTTTATTGAAAGATGCCTTAAAACCAAATTTAGTTCAAACTATTGAAGGTACTCCTGCATTTGTTCATGGTGGTCCTTTTGCTAATATTGCTCAAGGAGCTAATAGTATTTTAGCAACAAAAACAGCTTTACGTTTATCTGATTTTGTTGTTACAGAAGCAGGATTTGGTTTTGATTTAGGTGCTGAAAAGTTTTTTGATATAGTCTGCCGATATGGAGAATTTTGTACTGCCGCAGTTGTATTAGTAGCAACTGTAAGGGCAATCAAAATGCATGGAGGTGCTAAGGTTAAAGAACTCACAATCGAAAATAAAGAAGCAGTAAAAAAAGGGTTGTCAAATTTAGAGAAGCATTTAGAGAATATTCAGAAATTTGGTATGAAATCTATTGTAGCAATTAATAAATTTATCAGTGATACGGACGAAGAATTAAATATTATTAAAGAGTTTGTGGAGTCAAAAGGGTTTGATGCTTGTATTGTTGACTTTTGGGGACAGGGAGGCAAAGGAGGTATTAAATTAGCTGAAAATGTAGTAGCTTTAGTTGATAAACATATTTGTAAACAACGATGGTTGTATGACTGGAATCTAAGCATAGAAGAAAAGATAGAGAAGATTGCGAAAGAGATATATGGTGCTCAAGCGATTGATTATACTTCTGATGCAAAAAAAGATTTAAAAAATATTAAGAAATTTGGTTTTGACCATTTACCGATTTGTATGGCAAAAACTCAAAAGTCATTATCTGATAATCCTGACTTATTAGGAAGACCAAAAGATTTTTTAGTTACAGTTAGAGAGATAAAAATAGCCTCCGGAGCCGGGTTTGTTATTCCAATTACCGGAGAGATAATGAGAATGCCGGGTCTTTCTAAATCTCCAAGTGCTTTAGGAATGGATGTTAATGATAAAGGTGAAATTGAAGGTCTTTTTTAAGAAAAAAGAAAGGTTGTTGAATAATATTGTTGTGCAAGCAGGGATGCTCGTACAACAGTAGTTTTGAGTCTGCCTCAGGAAGCAAGTAAAAATAATGTTGATAATATTTAACAGTTTCTTATATTTTAAAATTTTACATTGCAGAAGATAAAGGGATTTAAATCTTTATCAAATGATGATGAGATATTTACTCTTGATTCTTTATTTGTTATACGTAAAGTATTAAAAAAGCTGGCTATATGATTAACTATAATAACACCGGTGACAGCTTTTGCATAGTCTTTATAATGAGCAGAATCTTTTCGCATAATTTGATAAGTTTTGCGGGTATCTCTTGATTGCCAATCCCAGTAGTATTCGGAAGGTAATTTATTGTTGTTTATGTATTCTGTTTGAGCTTCAGGGTTATATGGGAATTGCTCAATAGCTTGTCTTACGATAGACTCATTGTATCCACCTGATTCAAATCCGGATCGGTCATATTTTTCCATTAATAATTTAATTTTTTCAGGGTAATTGTAATTAACTAAGTTTGCTTGATTTATAGCAAATTGATTAGCTTGTTTAATTTTTAAATCAGATTCATTTTGAAGGTATATTTTACCGCTCCAGAGAGCTATTTCACTTGCAAGAAACACATAGCCGGAAGTATTATTCTTGGAAAGTTCTCCCCATCCGGGTATTACTGCAGATTTAAGAGCAGTAATTATTTTAGGTTGAGCATAAATATTGAAAGATAGATAGATAAGAAAAGATAGAATGAAAAGTTTTTTAAAATTTATATTCATAGATAAGTGTTAGTCCCTTTCCTTCAAAATGTGGTACAGTATATATTTGGCTGTTATTGTTTAATTTATTAGCAGAAATTGCAGCATCGACAACGCTAATAAGGCGATTTATAATTATAGCACCAAGAGCAAAGTTTTGATATATTTCATAAGTTTGTTTATCTTCTCTAAGGTCTTTATATTTTTGAAAATGTTTGTCTTCTGTCCAATTCCAAGCATTTTCATCAGGTATTTTATTTGTATTGACATAATCTATATATGCTTGATAGTCATTATTTAGAAGATAGTAGTAATTTCTGGCACTCATTTCGAGTTCATTATTGTATATTTCTGATGATTTATATTTTTGAGCGAGATTATATAATTCATTATTAGCATCAAGTCTAAGTCCGGCTTGGCTGTTAGCGAGAGATTGATAATTATCTATAGCAATACTTCTTTCTTTACCAAATCGGAGGAATGAAGAAATAATAACTAAGTCTGATGCTAAGAAAATACCTGCTTTGGTGTTACTATGAAGATATAACTGTCCGGTTCCGGGTAGAATAGCAGACATAAGAACAGCTTTTTTTACTGATTTCTTTTCTAGAGCAAAGAGGTTGAGTCCTATTAATGAAAGCAAGCAAATAAGAATAATTTTTTTCATATATTTTCCTTAAAAATCTAAATTAAAGCTCAATAGAGGGGTTATTTTATTGTTGATTAAAGCAGTATTTAATCGAGGTTGAATAGAAGTGGTTTTGATATAATTTCTGTTATATTTTTTTGTTACTCTATTTGCGTCAAAAATGGCTATTGCATGGTTCATTAAAATGAGATAATTCATTGTTCTTCTGTTAGTATAATGGTTTTCAGCGTTTTTTCTCATTACATTGTATTGGTCACGTAGTTGACTTCCGTTTGCAGGACTGATTACTTGACCGTCTGAAATACGTTTATTAGCAATCCATTTTATATTTGTAGGATCTCCAGTATCTTCACCGGAAATTATCCATTGTACTCGTAATTCGTTAGTTGTAGGATCTCTGAAAAAGTTATTATACCAATCTTCCCAGCCGAAAATATATTTATTATATTTACCAATATCTTCGTAGAAGTGTTGAGTATTATGATCATCTAATCTAAAATGACCGGTTGCATAGGTATTACCGGGATATGTAGAAAGAAATTCTAAGAGATGTGCTTCTGCTTCGTGTTGTCTTGATCGTGTATAATGTAGATTTGCATAATCTTTATATTTTTTTGTAACATCATCACCTTTATTGTCATAATTTAAGAATGCCACCCAGAGTCCAATCTCTATTACGGGGAAAATATAAGCTGTAATACTTTTTTTATTTACATAAAACTGTCCTGCTCCCGGGAAAATAGCTGAAAGTAACATAGCTTTTGCAGCTGATTTTTTTTCATATTTTACTTCTACGATATCAGTTTGATAAATAGTTTCATCTAACTCATCTAAAATTTGAGCGTTGAGATTACTAACTAAGTTAAAGCTAATAAGAATTAGTAAAATTATGATAAAGCGATATATTTTCATAGTAAATTCCTTATTTGATTATGGCAAATTTAGTTTTATATTCTTTATTGTTAATATTAATAAATGCAAAATAGATTCCGGAACTCAATTCTTGAGTATTTATACGTATATCTCTAAATAATTCATTGCCGGCAGGTAGGTCTTTCTTATAGACTAATTGACCGTCAATACTATATACTTTTAATTTAGCTTTTAATTTAGAGTTATTTATTCTAATATTAGCAATTTTTTGATTTACAGGATTTGGATAAACAAATATTTCAATATTATCTTCTGAGCTTGTTTGTGAAGGGATGTTATTTTTAAGTAAACCAAATTTATTATTTCTATATCCATTCCAAATTATTGAGTCTTTTTCTTCAATGTTTTTTTCTGCAGAAAAAACATTATCATCTTTGTCAGAGTAAATCATTACAAATAGGTCATTTTCATTATCTATAAAGAATTGTTCTTTAACGTTTCCTTTGTTCCAATATTGTGAATAAGATAATAATTCATTTCCATTAGTATCAATTGCATATAGTCCTTGCATTTGATCGTGAAGCATTATGACAAGTTCGTTATGAAGTTTAAATACATAAGGGAAGGAATTACTTGTAAGCTTCGTTTTTTCTAATGTTATTGGGAAGTTTTTTACAAAATCACCGTCAGCACTGAGAGCAAAGATTTGATTATTAGTATTAAAAATGATGATATTTTTTTCAAAATCATCAGAATAAGCTAAGGCTAAATTAGATGGTATTTGGTTGCTGAAATCTTTTAAATTGAATATTTCATATTGTTTACCATTTAAAATTTTATAGATTTTATGATTATCTGACATTATAAAGATAGATGATTCATTTTCGGTAGCATAGATAACAGGTTCAAATTGCGAGAATGTATCAATAAGTTCAATTTGATTGTGAGTTTTGGTTGTTACATTGAATGTATTTAATGAGTTATCGGTAAGAAAGTATAAATCTTCTTCATCAGATACAATTTTGGTTTGTTTATTAATAGAATATAATAAATCTAAATTTAAATTGTAGTTTTGATAAGTAACATTATAGATAGAAGTGCTATCCGAGAAATTAAGTGCGAGATAAGAATTGTTATTTTTTTTAAAGTAGAAAGGAGTATCAGTAATAGTATTATCAAAAGACCATTGTACTTTATTGTTACTATCAAGAAGCATAATTTTATTGTTGTACACAAGAAGGAATTCTTCAATATCATCCGGTTTAAGATTAGTTACAATGACATCAAAATCCGGTTTTTGAGTTATATCATCTTCAACATAGTAAAACTCCCAAGAAGATGGATATTCTTCATTGATATAGTAGGTATAGAAATTCATCCCTTCTTGTTCGCTGATGATGGAGATTTGTTTAAATTTATGTTTGTGTAGTTTAGCTACATTTGTAACTGCGTGTAGATTTGGAAACATTCCAATGTATGTACTGTTATCAAACATAGAATTTGATATATTAAATGTCATAACCGGCTGTGCTTGAGAAATGTTACTGATTTTCCAAGATGAAGGTTTACCTTGATTGGTTATTAGTGCTGGTTTGGTGTTAAGAGAAAGTTCATTTTGATGAATATCTTCTGACCAACCGGTGAGTAAGCCGTTTTCGTCTAAAATTGGTTTATTTTTAAAGAAGTATTCAAAGGGAGTACCTGTCCAGTAGTATGAATATTGATTTCCAATATCTTGTAAGTTGTCAGCTTCAATTACTCTAACAGCTTTATTTCCATAGATATTTGTATTTACTCGGTTGAGTTCAAAATTACTGAAAAAACCTTCATCTAAATTTTGACCTTCTTGATAGATTTGTTTATCATCAATATGCCAAATAAGTAATCCTCCACCGTAAGAATTTGCTTGGTTATCCATCCATCCGGGTAGTAACCAGTCATATTCATAAGTAAATTCGTTTGAATTGGGATTTCGAACCGAAGGATAAAGGACAACTCTACCGTTTAATGATGATTTAAGAGAAACTCCTCCATCATTATCCGGATCGAGATTTCTATTTTCTATAAGTATATATTCATCTTCACTTAGTCGGATTCTATAAAAATAAGGAGTATTGTCAAATGGTTTATTTTTAGCTGATGATGCTTTAATGCTTAGCTCAGTATCTAATTGACATTTTGTAATATCTTTTAGTATTCCTAATTCTAAGAATGATTGCTCAAAAGGAATCAAGCGTGTCCATACACTCGGTAAAGCCGGTAAAGCTCCTTCGATTGCATAATATTCTCCGGCTTCAGACAGGTCCATTAATATTCCGTTACCGCCACTATCCATAATGTCAAACATACCTACTGCAGGTCTATTATTAAGTGTATTATATAAGTCGGCAAAACCAAGAGAATGTCCAAATTCATGAACAAAGACAGCATTGACAGAACCATGCCCATAATGCATAGATTCGCCATCTTCAATATATGTTCTAATATCTTGTGTTATCATCTCAGGGACGTTACAAGCGTGAGAAATTGCAGTTTGTCCATTGTCAACATATACTTCTTTACCTGTACCAATAGAAATGAAAAAAGATGGAATATCATGGTAAGAATCACCTAAAACATCGTGTTGATAGTCAGAACCTGCATGAATAACCATATAATGCTCATAATCTGCAAAGGCATTTGGTCTATCTGTGTCAGCATCAACAGTCTGAAAAATATCTGTAAAGTATTGTTCAACTCTTTCAACAAAAAGTTCCGGTTCTATAGGATTATAATATGCCATTTCATAGGGTAAAGTATAAGCTTGTTTATTTTTTGGATAGATATCAAATTCTAAATCGTATGTACCATAACTGACAGCATTGTAGTAATATTTTACAGCATTGAGTTGTTCGGTATAAAATTCTTGATTATGAGGTGGAGCTCCAATAATATCATAAACTCCATTATGCATAGTAGGGAAAGTTATATCAATATCATCTTTGTTTAGCAAAAATTTTCCATTGCCTGTTGTCAATGGGTTATCATCTTGTTGGAAATCCACAAGTATAACTAATAATTTATTAAAGTTATCTGATTTTGTATTAGCTCTATAATGTTCTTTTTGTTTATTGAAATACTCTGTTTGTGGATGGATTTGTTTTCGGGAATTATCTTTTAAATATTGCTTTTGTAGATTAAGTTTATCGTTTTGGGCAAAAAGAAATAGTGGGATAATAATTCCCACTATAACGAGCAATAGTTTGTTTTTTATTATCATAATCTTAAATTACCTGTATATATGGATTAAAATTCTAAGCCGACAGAGAATGTTTTATTATAATCAACTAATTCTCCACCTTGTTGCATAGCAAAATCAATTGACAGTTTAGTCGTTGTAGTTAAGTCAAATAGAATGCCTGCACCGAAAGAAGGACCGGTTATAGAACCTGCCTTATCATAAATATATCCGCCTCTTAAAGATAAGAGATTATAATAAGTATATTCAGCACCAACATTAAAGATAGTAGATTCAATTTCTTCTGATGAAAATAATCCGCCATCGTCATACCAAGCAGTAAATAGTCTTTTTAGTACAAAGTCGTCATTAGCAAGTAATTTATTCATATCGGTATTTATAGTGAAAGTACTAAATTCTGATTCAAGTAATCTATAAGAGAGACCCATTCTGAAGTTCATCGGTAGAGGATCTGATTGGTCTTCATTAATGAAGGTTATATTTGGACCAATATTTTGTAAATTTAGTCCGAAATCAAGTTTATTTATTAAAATATTTTTCTTTTTTAATCCTAAATCGAAGGCATAACTGATACCACGACCCTTAACCCCGGATTCTGTTTGTCCGGTTCCTTCATCAGCAAGATCACTTAAGATAAATTTAAAGTTGATTCCGAGTCCTAAATCTTCAGAATATTGATAAGCATAAGTTAGTGCTAAAGCTAATTCGTAAGAAGTAAAAGTTCCGAGTTGATCGTTATTTTCGCTCGTTCTTTCTTGCTTGCCATAAGTTAAGTACATTGCATGAAATCCAAGATTTCCGGAATACTCTTCAAAATAATGATTTGCTCCAAGATATTCAATATACATATCATCAATTCCATCAACATCTCCAAGCCAATTTGAGTGCATAAAAGATATTTGTGTTTCTCTATTAAATGCCATAGCACCGGGATTCCAATATCCTGAAAGTCCATCTTCTACTTGTGCCACATAAGCTTGACCCATACCTCCCGGTCTTGAACCCGGTTCAATTAATAAAAATATTACTGCAGCTTCTGATACTGCAAACATTAACACTGGACTGACTATGAGTATTGATAAACAAATTATTTTTGCTAATAAAGTACTCTTAAAATTCATGAAATTTCCTCCGGATTGTATATTCTTATTCTATATTGTGTTTTTATTTATTAAAATGGTACCGAAGGCCGGACTCGAACCGGCACGAGCTCACACCCGGAGGATTTTGAGTCCTCTGCGTCTACCAATTTCACCACTTCGGCACACTATAAATACAAAACATTTTCTTAGTTATCTTTGTCAAGATAAATTTTAAAATTATACCACTCTATAAATCTTATATTTGTACTTATTAAACTAATATTGATAATACCTGTTTCAGATTATTTTATTTTTTATCCTTGAGGTTATACAAACTTCTTTGATTGTTTTTGTTGTACGAATATTTATGCTTGTACTTTGTTTTGTTGTGCGAGCATCCTTG
>JALNXV010000182.1 GCA_023230175.1 Candidatus Cloacimonadota bacterium | reverse complement strand
TATAGATAAATTTGATGTTGATAATTATGCTGTTGAGCATGATATATGCCCTGTATGTCTAGGAGAATTGGTTATACATAGGTATAAAGAACGTAGACCTGATTTTTGGGGATTTCCTGCTTATGAGGAAATGTGTGAATTGGTGTGTAGTAGATGTGGGGAAGTATTTTAAAGGAGGGATTAAGTGTTATTAATAATAGGAACTGAAAATTGTTCAAAATGCAAAATGACAAAATCTATTTTAGATAATAAAAACATTGATTATATATATAAACTTAACAATGAAATATCAAAAGATGAATTTAACAAGTATATTGAAAAAGCAAAAACTAAAGGATTGATGAACTTTCCTTTAATTGTAAGAGATGAAGAAATAATTATGTTAAATGATATATAGGAGGTATTTTATTTTTGTATATTAGGACTACATACGATAATGACTTTGAAGATTTATATATGTACCTTAAAAGCAAATATGGACAAAAATTATTTGACTTAGAAGGTATCGGGAAACAAACTGACATGACTACTTTTTCAAAAGATTTTTTTGGATCAAAAACCACTACGGCAGATATAAGCGTTGATTCTAATAGCAACGTAGATGACATGAGTGTAATTGCATACAATGTTGAATTACCCAAACCATTTTTTAGATTAAATTCACTTTACCTAACTTGGAAATATATGAAATCATTATACGGATTAGAAATTGCAAATAAAGCTATTGAAATGCAAGTATCAGGAGACATATATATTAATGATTTTTCTGGAATTAACCAACCATATTCATATCATAAAGATACAGTCTTGATAATGAATATCGATGGACAATTACAATATCATACGATGGAAACATTATTTAATAAATATAAAAATAATGTAGAAGTATTGCCAGATAGAGAAAAAATTAATTTATCTAACTTAAATATAAAAATACTAGATAAAGATAATAAATTTATTAATGTTACTCAGGTGCTTAGACATAAAAATACCAAAGGATTAATTAAAATTGAAACTAAAAATGGATATTCTACTATTGTTACCAATGACCATCCTATAATATTAGAAGATGGGTCTAATAAAAAAGCTGTTGATTTGACACTGGGCGATAAATTAATGACATCAAATAGCATTATTAATTTTTCTGAAACCACCCAAATTGAATTAGATTATGCTTATATGATTGGTTTCTTCTTGGGGGATGGATGGTTAGAGATACATAAAAATAATAGAGACAATATAAGTAGTGGTTGTTTATCTATTAGGCAAAATGATATTGAAAACCATAAAATTTTTACTATAGTAAATAAGTATTATAATAATGTTAAAATTTTAAAAGATGGAACACAAGTTAATTTTGGGTATAAAAAAGATGTTGAGAAATTATTAGAATTGGGTGTTGGTTCTCCCAATAGAATATTGCCAAAAGATATTTTAACATGGAATAAAGAAGCTATTAAATCCTTAATCTCTGGATTAATTGATGCCGATGGTTGTATAAATAATCAAAATGGAATGATTGATATTAGAATCACTTCTTTTGGTTTAATACAACAGGTAGCAGAAATATTAATAAATTTAAATTGTGGCAATGTTAGAACTGGATGTTTGGGTATATTTAATGGAAAAGAATCATATAATACTAATTATGAATTATATAGAGTATCAATAAGATTAAATGATAGAAGTTTTATTAATTATGCTACCAAGATAAAAAACAACCAAGATTTAGTATATAAGCCAATTGGCAAAGATGGAAGATGGGAAACCAATAAAATATATCGTATGAGTTCATTTGATAATGATATGGAATATGTATATGATATAACCACCGAAACAGGACATTTTCATTGTCAAGGTCTTGTTCAACACAATTGTTATAATTTTAGTTCTTATGATGTAATGGCAAATGGATTGCCGTTTGTTAAAAAAGTTCAAAGCAATCCACCTAAACATTTAAGTTCATTTATGGGGCAATTAATTCATTTTTCCGTATATGCAAGTAATTCTGTTTTAGGAGCAGTTGGATTAGCAGATATTTTGATTGTTGCCAGTTATTATGTTGATAAGATGTTTAAAGAAAACACCAATATTTCAGAATGTTATTTATGGAAGCAAGTCAAACAAGAATTGCAATCATTTATATTTTCTTGTAATCAACCATTTAGAGGAGGGGTACAATCAGGTTTTTATAATGTAAGTATCTTTGATGATGAATTTCTTGACAAGATGTGTAAAGAATATATATTCCCCGATGGTTCAAATCCCAATAAAGAAATAATTAAAATATTACAAATAATATATTTAGATTTAATAAATGAAACACTAAAATATACTCCCATTACTTTTCCTATTACTACTGCCTGTTTTAGTATTGATGAAAATAAAAATATAAAAGATAAAGAATTTCTTAACTTGGTGGCAAACAAAAACCTTGAATATGGTTTTATTAATCTTTACTTTGGGGAAACTAGTACGTTGAGTTCGTGTTGTCGTTTACGTTCATCAACTAAGAACGAATATTTTAATCAATTTGGTGCTGGTGGTACAAAAATTGGTTCACTAGGTGTTGTTACTATGAATATTCCAAGAATGGCAATTAAAGCAAAAAAGGATCAAAATAATTTTTTTGAAATTCTTGCTGAAACTACTGAATATGCTATTAGAATAAATAATACAAAAAGACACTTATTGAAGAAAAGAATTGCTTCAAATAGTTTGCCATTATATAAATTAGGATTTATGAGTGTTGAGACTCAATATAGTACAGTTGGTGTAGTAGGATTAAACGAAGCATGTGTTTTAATGGATTTAAATATTTTGGAAGAAGATGGACAATTATTTGTATCAAAAATATTAGATACTATTAATATTTTAAATGATAGAGCAAGTAAAAAGTATAATGCCCCCCATAATTGCGAACAAACCCCTTCAGAAAATTCAGCAATTAAAATGGCCAATAAAGATAGAGTATTGGGATATCAAAACGAATATGAATTATATTCAAATCAATTTATACCACTTACAGTTAATGCAGATTTGTTAGATAGAATTAAACTTCAAGGTATGTTTGATAGTAAAATGTCTGGTGGGGCAATATGTCATCTAAATATTGAAGAAAAAATTATTGATTCCACTTTAATAGAAGAATTAATAATGACTTCTGCAAAAGCAGGCGTTGTATATATGGCAATCAATTATAATCTCCAAAGATGTGAAAATGGTCATATGACAGTTGGAAAAAATAATATTTGTTCTATTTGCGGAAGTAAAATTACCGATAACTTTACTAGGGTTGTTGGATTTTTAGTAAATACTAAAAACTTTCATCAAGTAAGAAGAGAGTTTGATTATCCAAATCGTGTATTTTATAAAGGATTAAATTAAATGAATATAGTTTCCACTCAATATAATTTGCAAAATAAAACATTAGAAATATATTTGTCGGGTTGTTATGGTGATTGTTATAATTGCCATAATCCCGAATTAAAAGATTTTAACATGGGAAATTATTATTCGGATGATTTGCCTAAAATAATTCAAAAAATTTATGAATTTGATTCTTTAATAGATAATATATGGATTTTAGGTGGAGAACCATTAGATCAAGACATTCAAGAATTAAATAGTTTATTAAAATATTTAATACGAACAAACAAAAAAATATGGTTATGGACTAGATATGAAATTAAAAAAGTGCCAGAAAATATAATTAAATATCTTAATTTTATAAAAACGGGAAAGTATATAGAGGAATTATCAACAAATGATAATATTCAATATGGGGTTAAATTAGCAAGTTCAAATCAAAAAATATATAAAATAGAAAAGGAGGAATAAACCATACCACAATTCGTTCTTTGTAAAAAATCCACTTGTCCTAAAATTGAAACCTGTTATAGATATAGGGCAGTACCCGAACATGAAAATCATCCTTATAATGATTTTATAAATTTGTGTAATGATAGTGATGAGTATAGATATTATATTAAAATCAGACCAGATGATAAAATCAAAAATTTAGAATCTATTGAAGCTTTAAAATTAGAAGATGGTGAAAAGAAAGAAGGATAATTATGAATAATAAAGATTATTTAAACAAAATTGAAGAAATTATGGAACATAAACGTAACGCAAATCCAGTTTATCAAGAATATAATAAGTTGTTTGCTAAAATGTTTCCAGTTAAACAATTTAATGATGTTTTTAGCCTTGGTATGGCATATATGCTATCTTGTATTAAAAATGATATAAGTGAATTTTTGTGTAGTGATTGTAACGAGTATGTTGATCTTTATATCAAAGAAATTAAAAATAATAATGAAGTTATGTGTAAATATCTTACTACATTTATAAAATAATAAAAGCAAAGGTTTGTTTTGTTTTGTATTGATTTGTAAAATATAAAAAGAAAGAAGGAGGTAATAATGAAAAATAAATTCAAAGAGTTATCAATGAGAGGTTGGGTAGCAACAACATTAATGTTTTCTAGTCTTTTCATGATGTGGTACACATATGGTAAAACTGATTTGTATGAAACATTTTGTTATTTTGCTGTATTTGGATTATTAGGAATTGTTATTGATAGTTGTAGCAATGGAAGTCAACCTTAATTTACATTGGAACAAATAAAAAGGAGGATAAAAAAATTAATATGGAAAAAGTTTTTTTTGCAAAAGTAAAACCAAATGCAATTATACCTTCTAAAAGAGATGAAGATGGTTGTTATGATTTATATGCCTGTTTCGATGGTGATGAATTAATACTTCATCCTAATAAACCTACACTTATTGATACTGGTATTGCTTCTGCTTTTTCAAGTAAATATAGATTTAATTGTAAAAGAGAAAGGGGTTCTACAGGTATCATTGCAATGAATATACTTTCAGGCCAAATTGATTCAGGATATAGAGGAAGTTGGTTTATTAATATAATTAATATTTTAAACAAACCAATTGTTATTAGTAAATTAGTTGATAAAACAGAAGATAGAGGTGATTATATTGTTTATCCTGCTTCAAAAGGCATTTGTCAAACAGCATTAGAATTTGTACCTGAAGTAGAAATTGAAGAAATTTCTTATGATGAATTATTAAAAATTGAATCCAAAAGAGGAATGGGGAAAATAGGAAGTTCCGGCAAGTAAATATAGCAGAGGTCATTCCTCTGCTTTCCCTTCAATAAACAATTCAAAGGAGGTAGTTATATGAAATGTACCGATCCTAAATTATGTATCCACTATTATGAATTTGATATTTCTCCAACAAAAGTAAGTGTAGTCTGTCTAAAACATGAATTTGAAATTAATTACCACAACCTAACCAAAATAGAAAATTGTCAAGATCATAAAACCTATGGACAAGTTAGAGAAGATTGGAAAAACTACTTGAAGATTGATTAGTTATGTATTAAAATATTAATATAAATATACATAAATATCAGGAGGTAATTTAATGGAATATACAAGTGTAAATAATATTGAGGATTCGACCCATTGGTTGTCATTGCCTGATCCCGATAATCCAATCAAAAATACCATTATTCCCCACAAAACTTACAAACTACACAAATTAAAAGATGATATTGGTTTTGAAGAATACTATATAATTGATGAAAATAATAATTATGCTATGACATACATCTGTCACAAAGGAATGTTTGTTAAAGAAAGGATAGTTAATGAAAATCCCTAAAACTATAAAAATAGGTTGGAGAAATTATGCGGTAAAATTTATTGATGAAGAAATTAGAGATAAGAATGGTGATTTACTAGATGGGCAAATCGACTTCAATAATCATATTATCTATATCGATAATAGCATGATATATGAAGATGAAAGAATGGTCACATTGTTACACGAAATTGTGCATGGAATATTCCATAGTTACTGCAATTCAAAGTGGAATGATGATGAAGATTTAGTGGAGTGTGTTGTGGAAGGAATCTTTCAGTTGGTCAAGGATAATCCTAATTTATTTAAGTAAATTAGAAAGGAAATATAAATATGAATGATATAATTAAACAAATACGTAAAATTATTGGGAACTTTGATCCCAGTCATATACAAATTAATATTGGTATTGATGAGATATGGTTTAATATCTATGAATCGGAAGTGCCATTAATAATTGATTTAAAAAATAAAGAAGTTTATGTTGATTGTGAAGGTTATCAATATAAATTAAACGGTGATATGCTTATTGAACTTGGGGAAATATGTACACTGATTGAAAGCAATTTAAATGTGATTGAAGATTTGTTGAAATAATCATTGAAAGGAGGATGAATATGGTTGCTTGGTATTGGGTGTTAATTGCTTTATTTGTTGGTGCTGGTATTGGATTGTTGACAACTGCTTTATGTGTAGCGGCTAAGAATGGTGATAGACATATAAGTTATTATGGTTATGATAATAATAATGATTATCGTATAGATAATGTTAAATATTATTAATATAAAAAGGAAGGGAGTAATTTATTAATTGATTAAAATAAATGAAATAGAAGTATTTAATTTTAAAGGTGCTTTGAGGGGAATGCGCAATCCTCTAGAATCTTGGGATAAGTCAGATAGTTATTATGATGAAAATAATAATTATATTGTTGGCGAAGAAGATATGAAACTTGCTCTAAAACTTGTTAAAGCAGGAAATGAACATGCTAAGTTTATGCGTCAGATATTTGTATCAATAGATATTACTGCACCTGATTATTGGTGGAAAGAGTACGCGACATACAAAATAGGAACAGTTGAAAATTCAACGTCAACCATGCACAAAATTACATCAAGATTACTTACAGAAAATGATTTTAGTATTGATGAATGGGATGCAAGTGATATTGGTATGTTAAATAATCTTAATGAATTAATATTCAAATATCAAAATCAAGAAGTAAAAGATAAGAAATTATGGAGAAAGATTATTCAGAAACTACCAATGAGTTTTAATTATAAAAGAACTTGTACTAATAATTATCAAGGATTAAGAAACATGTATTTTCAGAGAAATCATCACAAGTTACAGGAGTGGTTAGATTTTTGTAAGATGATTGAAAAATTACCTTATAGTGAATTGATTATAGTGGAAAAATAAAAAGAAAGGAAGAATATATGAAAATAATAAATATATCGGGCAAGGCGCAACACGGGAAGGACACAACGGCATTAATTTTAAAAAAG
>JALNXV010000181.1 GCA_023230175.1 Candidatus Cloacimonadota bacterium | reverse complement strand
GCGAGCATCCTTGCTCGCACTAAAAACCTTAAATGATAGGTATTCAATATTTCATAAAACTACAAGCTGGAAGCTTGTAGAACAATAATTAAAATTATTCAACAACCTCTGATAATGTTTTGCGAGCATCCTTGCTTGCACTAAAAAAACTTAAGTGATAGGTATTCAATATTTCATAAAACTACAAGCTGGAAGCTTGTAGAACAATAATTGAAATTATTCAACAGTCTCTGATAATGTTGTGCGAGCATCCTTGCTTGCACTAAAAAAACTTAAGTGATAGGTATTCAATATTTCATAAAAACTACAAGCTGGAAGCTTGTAGAACAATAATTGAAATTATTCAATAGTCTATTATTACTTCTTATATAATTTTTACTTTAAAAAAAATTGACTTGACTATAAAAAAGAATCATTTATAATGGTGCTTTAATGTTTTACAAAACACTATTGATTAGATATTATAAGGAGTTTTAATGGCAAAATATGCTGTAATTGGATTAGGAAAATTTGGTATGACTGTTGCAACAACCTTATATAAAAACGGTTCAGAAGTCATAGCAATTGATAATGATATAAAATTAGTTGAAGAAGCATCAGCAAAAGTAAGTAATGCCTATAAGCTCGACTGTACGGATGAATTAGCATTAAAACAACTTCAGATGCAAGATATGGATGCTGTTATATTAGCAATAGGTCAAAACATAGAAGTCAGTATCTTAACAACTGCTATTTTAAAGAAAATTGGCGTTGCCTATATAGTCGCAAAAGCAGATAATAAACTACATTCAAAAATTTTAGAAATCATAGGCGTCCAACAAGCAGTCATTCCTGAAGAACAAATTGGTTTACAAATAGCTCATACATTGCTTTCACGTAATGTTGTCAAATATTTGGATTTAAATACCGGTCATAGTATAGTAGAATATTTAGCTCCCAAAAAATATATTGGCAAAACTCTTATGGAATTAGCCCTACCTACAGAAAAAGGTGTAAATGTAGTAGCCATAAAATCTAACAAGATGACAGTTACTGAAGAAGGAGATAACAAGATTGAATGTATAGTCAATGATTTACCCGGTGCTAATGATATAATAACTGAGGGTGATACTTTAATTTTACTTGGTCCAACTTCAAGAATTAATAATATTATATCTGAAGAAGGAGAATAAAATGAAAATAAGATTTTCAAATAGAATTAAACTATTCATTGTTTTAATCTTTATTATTTCTCTGATTTCATCTCTTTTCATCTATTTTATTATAAATTTAAATCCTCAGATAAACGATTCTTTGAAAAATGATATCTTTAATGTTATTTTCTTTGCTTTATTTTTTGAACTTTCACTTGTTGTTTTGATTTTTTCTCTAATAAATACCTATCTAAAAAAAGACTTGCTTCCCGTTAAACAAATGATAATAGAATTTACAAAGGGTAACTATAACTATACTATCGAAGAACCGATCGTAATAGATTATGAAATTGAGGATGTCATCAATAAATTACAAGCTATGCAAGAATCTATACGACATTATGATAATTTGAAAAAAGAAAAGATTGTTGAACATAGAAACAGAATCATTGCTATGCTAAATATTTCAGATTCGGGATTAATCATTTTCAATATGAAAGGAAATATACTTTACATTTCAGATTTAATAAAGATGTTCTTTCCCTCTATTGAAGAAAACACTAATATACTTAATATCAATTATAATCAAGAAATTGAATCTACGATAAAGAAAGTTGTTATCCAAATCATAAAAACTTCACTTAAAGCTGAAGCTCAAAGTCATTATTTTCATAACTTAAAAAAACACATAACAATCAGATCAGCTTTAGTTAGAGATTCTAAAGGTCTTCCTATTGGATATATTTTATCATTAGTTAATCTCGCATCTATCAAAAAAGAAATTTCTACTAATGAGGTGGAAACTTCTAACTAATTATTTTTTTTCTTGACTTCTCATTTTTTAAAACATATAATTAACAATTAGGAGGAAGATTATAAAAGTTGAGTTTTAAAAATTAAGGAGGAGTAATGAAAAAAATATTTATCTTGATACTTATGAGTGTATCGATAAATTATTGCTTATTTAGTGAAAATGAAATCACTGTATTTAACGGAGGCACACATCTTTTAGAGTTATCATTATATTCAACATTCTTTATGGGAACAACTGCCCGTTCTAGAAGTTTTGGAAATACTCTTTCATCTCGACTTTATGATACTCATCTAATTCAGTTAAACCCTGCCGGAATGGCAGTAGCAAAAAAGAATATGTTATCTTTCGATTTAGTTCCCGGCTATTCATTTGATATTGGAAATTTATATTCCGGATTACAAGATGAAGTCAATAATGCTGTCGATGACACGATTGAAAAAGACGAATCACCTAATATTGAAAAAAATTACCCTGACTTAAAAACAAATATAGGTCAATCCGGAGGTATAAATCAATTTGGACTTATCGTAAATAATGAAAAATATGGAAGCTTTGGTTTTTTATGGAATAAACCATTTTATCTTGATATGAATTTTAATGGCAACGCTTTAAATTTCACTGTCGAAGACCAAGCCATAAAAAATGAAGGCACTAATGATGAATATATAGAATTAACTATATTACCTTTAAATATGGAATTATTCAGTAATGCTCAAATCAGTATGCAACAAAGCAATATCGCTTGGGGTAAAACTCTCAATGAAAAAATTGCAATTGGCACCAGTGTAAATTTTGCCAGTATGTCAATGGAGAGTAAGTTAAACGCTAATATTGGTGGATTTATTAGACAATATGGTGGAGATACTGACATAAATGTTGCCTTTGATGACCCCAATACAGCATACAGAAATACTATGAATGATAGTATAGATATTGATTTTAAAGGTCGTTTTATCGGAATGGTTTTTTCTACAAGTTGGCAACATTCAGAAAACTGGGCGTTTGATATGTCAATTTCAACACCAAGGGAAAAAGACTTAAACGGTTCACTTCATATTGTACAACATACATTAGGAGCATTAAAACTTGACGCAGATGATGATGAAGATACCTTCGATGTTGAACTATTAAAACCTGCTCAAATAGCATATACCAATAGAACAGAATATTATAGTGATAAACTTAAGTTATCAATACCGGGTTCTTTTGCAATCAGTGCAACTCATCAAAAAGGAGACAGAAAATTTATCTTTTCTTATGAAAAACCTATCGGTGAATTGAGTTTAGACTATTCCTGCATCAGATATAGAGACGGAGAAAATAGAGATACAACAGGTGTATTTATAGCTTATGCTGACACAACAAATTTAAATTACAAAGTTGGTATCAAACCAAAACATATATTTAAAATTGCCTTTGGCTGGACTCACTTTGCATTAAGTGCACAGATTACTTTAGCAGACTTGATTGCAGATAACATAAAAGATTCTGATGGAGTACAAGTAAAAACTTCATCAATTATTATCCCCGGTTTAGCTGTTGGTACAGGTTTTAATCTCAACAAAAATACTCTAATTGATTTTAATGTTATCGCCTTACCAAGCCCCTTTCTTAGAACTTCTGTAACCTGGTACTTTTAGGAGGAATAATGAAAAAATATAAAATATATATAACTTTGATTTTAATGTTTATTGCACTAAATTCAATTTACGCAAACAATCTACAGATAAGTGGAGAATACAATACAGGAATTATAAATCATCCAATGAATCTTACTAACAGTATAATATTAAGAAAAATTCCTAATGAAATGTATAAACAAAACAAATCATTTCAAATCTCATGGACACCTATAAATTTTGAAAATGCAAAGCTATACTACTCAACATCACCCAATGGTGCTATCAACATACTAAATAATTATATCCAAGCTCCCGAAAACATTCAAAGCTCAATAACCTTAATAAACGGTATAGAAGTCCGAACTATCAATACAAACGCCTTAAGTTTAAACATAAGTGCCGGTAATTATTATTGTGTCATTCACGATGAAACTACACAAAATACATCAATGGAATTTGAACTAATAATTATACCTGATACCGGAGTTCAAACAATAAGTCCATTCAGTGGTTCAATTGTAAATAATAATCAAACCCCTTTATTTTCTTGGCAAGCCCAAGCAGGTGTTCCTTATTATCATATAATACTATCTGATCAACCTTTTACTCTTAGTTATGATGATGATGACAAACTAGTTGTTGATGGCTTAAATGTTATATGGCAAATAGTAACTTCATCAACTTCAGCACAATACGGAATACCGGATCCATCAGGTTCTATCACAAATCCAAGTCCTCCCCCTCTTATTAACAATAAAGAATATAACTGGGTCGTATTAGCAAATTTTGGTAACGATCCACTGTATTCATCAGATGTTACAGGTAATCCCAGTGGTTTCACATATCAATCAGCTAATATTTTACCTTCTGCAAATTTAACCTCTCCTATTAATAATGAAGATATCAGTGATGAAACTATACTTTTTATATGGGACGACATTCCTCAAGCTGTTAATTACCATATTTATTTATCAGAAAAAAGACTTGAAGCCGGCTCAGTTGTCTTTTATCCGATTTGGGATCAAATTACAACAAATAATATGATAGAATTCAATGCCTCAGATGTTTTAATTAGTTCTGAATACGTTTGGCATATCATCGCTTTTGATGATAATAATAATAATTCATCAAGCTCTACCTTCACATTTAATTATGAAATCCCTATTGGAACTTTGAATATTAGCGTATATGACACAAACAATAACGAAATTGGATACGCAAGCGTAAATGCAATTCCAATTGAGGGTTCTATGGACAATGTACCATTTACCGTCAATGCTCAGGGTAAAGAAAAGAAGAAATTACCTCTCGGTCAATACACAATTAATATAAATAAAACCGGTTATGAAACTGCATCCTACACAGTAAACATAACTGAAGACCCTAACTATCAAAATGAAGATATCTCTACATATCATACATTCCTCACTGCTGAATTGGATTATTCACCCGCTTTCTTTACAGGCTCTGTAAAAAATAATGAACAAAATATTACTAATGTTACAGTTAAAGCAACTAAAAGCACAGGAGAAATTAGGACACAAACATCATCAACCGGTAACTATAGCATAGCAGTAACTCCGGGGACCTGGACATTGTCAGCAGAAAAACAAGGTTATTCTTTGGTTTCAACAATTAATAGTTCAATACTTTCCGGTCAATCTATTAACATAACAAACCCAAGCTTAGAAATGTCTCTTAATACAAAAAACATAAATGGTGCTGTTCAATTACCTAATGGTACTGTATTACCGCAAGTTACAGTAAAACTTCAAAATGGAAATACAAGCATAACAAAAATAACTGACAATACAGGTTCATATCAATTCCCGGGAGTAAGTTTAGGAACTTGGATATTAAGTTGGCAAAAAACCGGATATACTCCTCCCCCATCACAAACTCTTGATATATTATCTACTACTCCTTCAAATACTACAATTTCTACCGCAATTATGACTCCAAGAGCAAATATTATTTCAGGCTCATCCACTAATGGAAATGTTGGTATTTCTAATGTACAAATCACAGCAATCCCACTTAGTGGTTCAGCTTATCAAACAACAACTAATATTTATGGACAATACTCACTAAATTTACCTCAAGGAAATTATACTATAACAGCTTCTCATCCCCAATACTCAGCGCAAAACAACCAACAAGTAAATCTTACTGTTGGGCAAACAATCAATAATCTTAATATATCATTAATAGCTAACCAATCCTTTATTACTGGTACTGTATTATCAAACAATACTTCCCTTTCTAATGTAACAATAACAGCCGGAAATTTTTCTACTCAAACAAACCCTAATGGTTACTATTCCTTACCGGTAAGTTCAGGTACTTATAATATTATTGCATCAAAATCCGGATACATTACAGCAAATCAAAATAATATTTCTGTTGGCATTGCTCAAACAATTAATAACATCAACTTTTCACTGAATACAAATCCTGCTCAAATATCCGGTTTTGTATTATTAAACGGCTCAGGAGTTGCTAATGCAACCATATCAGGTTATAGATTAAGCGGAAACACACAAATAGCCATTAATCCTGTAAACACCAATAATATAGGTCAATATACTCTATCACTAAGTAACGGTAATTATTTTTTAACAGCTAATAAAACAGGACTAATCAGCAACACTATTAATGTAAATGTCACTTCAGGCTCTGTTATTACTAATCAAAATATAACAACCCAATTAAATCAAGCCTTAATAACCGGAACCATTTACAACGATCAAGACAACATAATCAGAAATACTTCTATCATTATTCAAGAAATAAATAATTCATCAAATTCATATACTACAGTTAGTGATATCTATGGAAATTATCAAATTAATGTAACAGCCGGGAAAACATATAAAATTACTGCGTCTAAAAGTGGCTATTCTTCAAATATTTTCTCAATGAATAGCCCCATTACTATAGGCAGTACCCTAAACCAAAACTTTACTCTAATTGGTCAAAATTCATCAATATCCGGCAAAATTACAGATCAATATAATACACCTATACCTTCAGCAATAATCAAAGCTCAAAATGAAAATGAAACCATCTCTGTTAATTCAGGTGCTACCGGTAACTATTCACTTTCCTTAGCTTATGGAACTTGGCAACTCAACATAACAAAACCAGGATATTCTCCCAAAGATACTATTATTGTTTTAAATGCCGGTGAACAAATTGCAAATAAAAATTTTATCATTAATACTAATTTTGCTTCCTTATCCGGATTAGTAACTGATACAGATTCTCAAGCACCATTATCCAATATCACTATTACTGCATCTAACTCATTAGGTGGTGGTGGTACAACTACTACAAATCAAAATGGGCAATATACTTTATCTAATTTAATCCCGGGTAATTATAATTTAAGCTATTCTAAAAATAACTATATTACTAAAACAATCAATAATGTCATCCTCTCAGGAAACTCTAATACGACTAAAAATACATCTTTAACTAAACTTTCCGGATCATTAAATATCACCTGTAACCAAAATAATGTAACTCTATCAATTGAAAATACACTTACGGGAACAATTAATAATTACAATATTAATGCAGGCCAAAATCAATTATTAGGCTTAATTACTAATATTCCATTAGATATT
>JALNXV010000180.1 GCA_023230175.1 Candidatus Cloacimonadota bacterium | reverse complement strand
GAAAAAGGAATAACTGTTTCCCTCAGGATGAAGGAAAAGGCCCTCGGAAGGACCTTTTCGCTAGGATGCTGGCTTCGCATCCTCAGTTTTTGGAGAAAAGCACCGTTTATATAGTCCCACTGACTGGGAAAGTATTATTTAAGGAGAGAGTAAAGAAAATGCGTAAGAGTGTTCTTGTCGTGTTGATTGCTGTCCTGATTGCCGCTGCGGTTCCATCCCAGCTGTTTGCTGTTGTTTCAGGCGATCCGATCAAGACTTATAACTGTCCATTCCTGCTTACATCTGCAGGCCAGGGTCCTGGATCGAAGTCGCTGAGGCTTCTGATCAATCTTTCCAAAGCTTTCGTGCTTGGTACAGATTTCTATCTTGAAGATGAACCGGAGCCAAGGCTCAAGGAGATTGAGAGCGGCAAGTACAATGCAATCTTCGCTGTCATCGGTTCCACCGACAAAGGGCTTGGAGCTTCCGGAATCACTATTGAGGACGAGCTTGCAAACCTGAAGAAGGTCATAGCATTGGCCAAGGAAAAGAATATTCCGATCGTCGCCGTTCATATCGAGCAGGACAAGAGAGCTCCGAAGATTCCTACCAATGCAAATGAAAGAATCATCGACCTTGTATGCCCGGCCAGCGACTGGATGATCTGTGTAGAAGCATCCAATTCCGACGGACGTTTCACCAAGCTTTCCAAGCAGTATGGAATCCCTCTTACAACAGTAGGATCCGCTTTGGAGCTTAGAGATCTCTGCAAGAAGATTTTCGTAAAGTAACTATTAACTGAAAAAGGATTTGTATTTTTATGTCTACAACTTTGATGACCTCGATTTTCCTGGTCGTGATGATTGCTGCATTCGTAATCAGCAGCATCAAGCTCAAATCTCCTGACATTTCAATGGTCGTGGCGGCAGTAGTGCTTGCCATTGCCGGAGTGATTGGGGTCCCGGAGCTTGGCAACCCGATAAGATACCTTGTAGAAGGTCTCTTCGTGAACCTTGATCTGGCGCTGCTGTTCATAGCCGCTTCGATCTTCGTCAATATCTATTCGTACAGCGGCGCTGTATCGACGATGACCAGGGCTCTGGTTTCCAATGTTTCAAACAAGTGGGTCCTGATGTCCATTCTTGGACTTCTGATGCTCATTCCTGGTGCAATCACCGGAGCTGGAAGCGTTTCCATCTTCGTAATGGGAGCTCTTGCCAACATCGTTCTCAAGTACCTCGGGATTTCGCCGAGGAAGAGAACTGTATTCATCTTCTTCTTTGCTATCATGTCTGCAGCTGCTCCTCCGATCAACCTCTGGACCATGCTGATGACAGCCCAGGCGAACATGCCTTACGTTGGATTCACCTGGCTGCTGCTAATACCTATTCTCGTTGCCTGCGCGGTGGCTATCGTGTTCATCGGCTGGGGTGCGAAGAAGGGTGACAAGCAGCAGATCATGAACGAGCTTCCTGAAGCTACTGAAGGGATGAATTGGTGGAGAATGATACTGCCGATGCTTACCATTGCGCTTCTGTTCGTTCTTGCAATTGCAGTTCCATGGAATCTGCCGATTCTTGGGCTTCCTCTGATGTTCATCATCGCTGCAGTCGTGGCAATGCTGTGCAACCCGAAGAAGACTACCTTCAAGCAATATCTTGGAGTAATCGAAGACACGATGGAGCAGGTGTTCCCGCTTGTTGCCAACGTTCTCTCAATCGGAGTTCTTCAGAGTGCAATGGCCGCTACAGGAGTCCGCGGACTGATTGGAAGCACATTCGTGTCACTGCCGCTGATTCTCATCTACTGCCTTGTGCTTGTCATCGGACCTATCTGCCAGGGATGCTTCAACTACGGCTGCTCGGTTGTGATCGGTGCCCCTCTGCTGTTCATGTTCAATACACTTGGAATGGATGTCACCGTCATCTGCGCTGCTCTTTCTCTGATCTTCCCGATTGGCGATTGCCTGCCGCCGTCCAGAATTGTCGGACGTCTTGCAATCGAAGAGACTGGATACAAGCAGTCGTATATGTCGTTCCTGAAGACGGCATTGATCCCGTGTCTGGTCATCGGATTGATTTCGGTTGCGATGATTGTATGGCCGAATGCCTTCATATGGCTTTATTAGGAGGAAGAATATGCTGTTTTTTGAAAAACTCATCCACATTCTGTATTTCGTAATGGCAGGACTTGTGCTGCTCTGCTTCCTCAAGCATCTGTTCAAGAGGAAGAAGAACAATGGAATCGTGTTCGACATAATGTATGCTTATTGCTGCATTCCGTTCCTGCTCAGGATTCTATACATAAAGTAGGAGGGGAGAATGACTGATAAAACTCAAAAGAAGACCTCTCCTAAGAAGTCTTTGATCATCAAAATTGTGATTCTGGCAATCTGCCTTGTGCTTGCAGCCATCGCCGGAAAGGATTTCTGGGAACTGAGGCATTACAAGGAGACATTTGTTGCCTCTGAGGATTTGACCGAAGTCAAATGGCTTTCTGATTATGTTCCTTCCTTGAAAGGCACATGGAATGACGGACCGGTGTATATCTTCGATTCCGGAGTTCCTGGCGGAACCGTCCTGTATGAAGCAGGGCCGCACCCTTATGAACCGGCTTCGATTCTATCGGCATATGTTGTGCTAGAGAATGCAAAGGTCACAAAGGGAAGACTCATCGTCATCCCAGTTGCAAGCATGAGTGCTTGGACCGAGGGAATGTGCGGAGACGCCTATCCGATGTTCTATCACATCGAGACTGAATGGGGAACCAAGCAGTACAAGATCGGCGATAGATATACAAACCCGCTTGATCAATGGCCTGATCCATTCACATACGTGAACTATCCTTCAGGTCAGCAGCTTGCCTATCAGGACATCCGAAACCTCAACAGGACTTATCCTGGCAGAGCAAACGGTACCCAGACTGAAAGGGCCGCACTTGCTATAGTAGAGGTTATCAGACAGGAGAATGTCGACATTGCCATTGATTGCCATGAAGCCGAGATTCTGTATCCTGTTACCTCAACTTATGTTGCACCTGAGAAGTCGCTTGACATCGCAATGATGGCTGGAATGAACCTCTCGGCGACACAGTTCCTGATGAAGTGCGAAGCTTCCCCTAAGGGCCTTCATGGATTGTCTCACAGAGAATGGGCTGACTACACTGATGCGATGCCGTTCCTTATGGAGACTCCTGAAGTGTTCATTGACAAGATCACCGGTCCGAGAACCGAATCTCTGATGACAGAAGGCAAGGACGAGTTCCTGCAGAAGGCTACCGATGCTGGTCTTACTTACTTCCCGTATGAAGAGGACTTCGGAACTCCGATGTGGTACAGGGCGGGACGTCACCTTTCAGGTGCGCTTGAAATCCTGTTCTGGGCGAACCAGTTCGACCCTGATCTCGGAATCGAGATGACATGGCCTTCCTATTCTGATCTCGAAGCAAACGGAGTCGGGTATTATCTTCATGATCCCGAAGCTCCGGAGAACAAGGATAGAGTTCAGTATGTTTATCACGAACCGGTTGATAAAGTTTGATAGATTCAGTTTTTCTTAGGAGGAAAAAATGAGAAGAAAATTAGTAGTGGCACTTTTGATTGTGCTCTGCCTCATCGGCCAGAACCTGGCTGCTGAGTGCACAATCTTCGCCGTTGGAAAGGATGCTTCTGCCGACGGCTCCACGATGGTTTCGCATACCTGCGATTCCACTTCAGACGATTTCACCGTCTATATCATCCCTTCAATGAAGGGCGGAGCGGACGCTGAAAGAGACATCGTTCTGAATTCGCATGCTCACGCAGATTATTCCAACTACCCGGAAGTCAAGGACTACGGTGCTGGAATGCTTGTGGACACGATGGCACAGAGCAAGGATACCAACCAGTATCTTCACAGCATGTACTCTTTCATGAATGACAAGGGACTTGCCGTTGGTGAGAGCACATTCTGGTACAGCAGCTCCACAGAGCAGGGAAAGAAGCTGGACAAGGCCATCTATGAGAACAACAATGGAATCATCGATGCCTACAGCCTTCAGGACTTTGCTCTTGAGAATTGCTCAAAGGCTCGCGAAGCAATCCTGTACATGGGTGACATACTAAAGAAGTACGGCTGGAATACTTCCGTAGAGATCTTCAACATCTGCGACGGAGACGAAGCATGGGTGATGGAAATCTACGGACGTGACCTCTGGGCCGCTGTCAGGGTTCCCGACAATGCCGTTTTCGTAGGTGCAAACCGTGCAAGAATCAACTATGTTGACATGAACGACACCGAGAACTACCTTTGCTCAGACAATCTTGTTTCATTTGCTGTCGAGAACGGCCTCTGGTCAGAAGCCAGCGGAGTTCCGTTCAGACCATGCGAAGTCTACTCTCCGTATCCTCAGGCGTACAGCTCAAGAAGAGAGTGGAGAGCCATGACTCTTCTCGATCCGACTCTGGACATCGATCCCGAGGACACAGGCTGCTGCAGCTATCCTCTGTTCGTCGTTCCTCAGAACAAGGTCAGCGTTCAGGACATCTATGATCTTTGCTCCGATTACTACAGCGGAACCGATTATGATGTAACCAAGACTGTTGAAGCCGGTCCGTTCGGAAATCCTCTTAATGTCAGGAATGCCGAAAGAACAATCAACCTTTTCCGTTGCACATACATCCAGATTGCAAACGTCAAATCCTGGCTGCCTGATGAAGCCAAGTGCCTTGTTTGGTTCGGATGGGGCGCACCGGATTCAACATACCTCGTACCGCTCTGGGGCTCCCAGACCAGGCTGCCGAAGTTCTTCAGCGAAGGAACCAGACTTAGCGACTTCGATCCGAACTCAGGTTGGTGGGTATGCAGCTATGTTCAGCAGGTTGCCACAATCAACTATCAGGATGCTATCAAGACAATTCACGGCTTGAGGGATCCGAAGATGGAGAAGCAGTACAATACTGTAAATGTTCTTCAGAATCAGGCTGCCCTGATGATCAAGAACGGTCTGGCCGATGAAGCGGTGGATCTGCTTACGACTTATTCTTACCAGAATGCCTCTCAGTGGCATGACCAGTGGTATAAGCTCGGCAACGAATTGCTTTCTACCTACATGTTCGGCATGAAGGATATGGGAAGCGTCAAGGTTTCTGATTGGTGGAAGAACGTAGTTGCCACCGCAGCGATCTAAGAAAAGGAGACAATGAATGAAAACAAGAAAGTTTCTGACTATCTTCGCGATAGTGCTTCTGCTCGCCGGCCAGACATTGGCCGCCTGCACAGTGTTCGCTGTCGGAAAGGATGCATCAGCTGATGGTTCCACCCTTACATCGCACACTTGCGATTCCAACGGCGACGATTTCAGGCTCTGGCTCATCCCATCGATGGCCGAGGGCACAGAACGTGATTATGTTGTCAACGGCAGAGCCGGTTCGGATTATTCCCAGTTTCCCGAAGTGAAGAACTACGGATCTGGAATCGTATTCGACACTGTTGCCAATGACAAGGATACCAACCAGTATCTTCACAGCATGTATTCCTTCATCAATGACAAGGGCCTTGCCATGGGAGAAAGCACATGCGGTTTTGATACCAGCACTGAATATGGCAAGAAACTCAGAGCGCTGTTCAACGACAACGAAGGTCTGATGGACTGCTACATGATTCAGGATCTTGCCCTTGAGAACTGCAGTACAGCTCGTGAGGCTGTCCAGTACATGGGTGCCCTGATTGATGAGTACGGCTGGAACGGATACTGCGAGATCATGCCGATCTGCGACGGAAACGAGACATGGGTGATGGAAGCCTACGGCGCCAAGGTTTGGATTGCTGTCAGAGTTCCTGACAACATGGCATTCGTCGGCGCAAACCGTGCCAGAATCGATGTCATCGATCAGTCCAAGTATGAGTACATCATGAGTGCAAACCTCTATTCCTTCGCAAAGGAAAACGGTCTCTGGGATGGCAAGAGCGAGTTCAGACCTTGTCAGGTCTACGCTCCGAGCGCTTCCTTCGGCTGCACCCTCAGGGAATGGAGTACGCAAGTCATTTTCGGATGGGACTACTGAAGCCTTCGGCTGCACCCTCAGGGAATGGAGAGCCATTGAGCTTATGTGCCCGAGTCTTGAGCTTGATCCGTACGGCGATGCAGATGAATATCCTCTGTTCGTTGTTCCTGAGCACAAGATCAGCGTCCAGGATGTCTTCGATATGTGTTCCGACTACTATGCTGGAACCGAGTTCGATTGCTCAAGAACACTTGAGTCCGGCCCGTTCGGCAATCCTCTTTCAATCAGGAACGTCTACAGACCGATCAATATGTTCCGCTGTACCTATGTCCAGATTGCAAACATCAAGGGCTGGCTCCCAGAAGAAGCCAGATGCCTCGTATGGTTCGGTCTTGGAGCTTCTGATTCCACATACCTCACTCCTATGTTCGCTTCTGCGACTGAGATTCCTGAGATCTATGGCGAAGGAAAGAGACTTGAGCCGTATACTAACGACAGCGCATGGTGGACTTGCTCACATGTACAGCAGGTTTCTACAATCAACTATATTGCAGCCAAGCCTTACATCGATGCCGTCCGCGACCCGAAGATGGAGAGTGTCTACAAGCAGACCGAAAGAGCCCAGAGAATGGCTGCTTCGATGTGCGTTCTCGGAATGAACGAGGAAGCTAGAGACTATCTTACAAATTTCGCTTATTATGCAGCTGAGGATTGGCATGAACAGTGGATCAACCTCGGAAATAATCTTGAAAGCACGCTTATGTTAGGCAACGTCGACATGAGAGGACCCAAGGTTTCCGATTGGTGGAAGAACCTTGTAAAGACAACACCGCTGAAACCGTTGGAGAACTAGTTTTCCTTTCAATTCGATTCATGATCCGTCCGAGAGGGCGGATCATGTCAATAAGGGCTTGAAAATGATTCTTGTATGCATTCTGCTTGCTGTACTGATTATCCTAGGCATCATTGAATGTCAGATGCACAGGCGTAACCTTGATAGGATTCCAATCAGGATCCTTGTCAACGGCACACGTGGCAAGACCAGCACTGCGCGCATGCTCATTGCAGCTCTTAACGATCAGGGAATACGAACAGTCGGGCGAACCACAGGATCAGAAGCCTGCGTACTGTTTCCTGATGGCCGGATCGAGCCGGTGGTGCGCAAGCGGCCGGCTAGGATCACCGAGATGATCCCTTTTGCAAGGCTTGCTGTCTTGCAGAATGCCCAGTGCATCGTTGCAGAATGCATGGCTC
>JALNXV010000179.1 GCA_023230175.1 Candidatus Cloacimonadota bacterium | reverse complement strand
ACACAAGTAGTTTTACCGCTATTGTGAAGTCCTATTACTGAAAATACTTTCATTTTAACTCCTTTATTTGTTACTTTGAATTTTGAATATTAAATCAATACCATTTTCTTTGCCACTACCTTGTATAGTATTTAAAAAGAAATATTTATTGATCTGATATTCAATATTTATTTTATCTGTTTTTAAAGCTTTAAAATCTGAGAAATCAAATCCTTTTTCATAAGATACAAAAAGATTATTGCCAAAATATCTGCCAACCGTTAATGATGCTTGTTGCCATTGATTATCTCCACTGATTTCAATCATATCAAGATTTAATTGCCTTTGTAAAAGTGAACTTAATTGTCCTGAAAGTTGTCCTGCTAATAAAGCGGTAGCTGTATTTAATTCGTCAGTATTTTGAGTTACTGCTTGTTCTTCATTTTGAGTTAATTGTTCAGAACCTCTGCCAAAAACGATTAAAGAAATAGCTTCTTTTTCTTCAATGTCATTATTATCAAGTGAAAAACTTATAGTCGGGCTTTTAGCTGTTCCTGTTAAGTTTAAGGTTATGGTTTGCTTTATTCCATAAGGATTTCTAAATATGTAATTTGCTTTAATTTTAAGTTCAGGATTATCAAGATTACTACTAATAAATGAGGCTTTACCTTCTTCAAAATAAAATCTTTTTCCTAAAAATTGATAATATCCTCTATTGATTTCAATGAATCCATCGAGTTGGATTATCTGCTTATTATTAGTGTCTATTATGACTAAGACATCTCCTTTGAGCTCAATGTTTATATCGTCACCAAGAACCCAAACATTTCTTGGTAATTCTATTCTTACAGCAGCAGTAAAAATAGGCATAGTAAAGTTCATAGCTCTTGGTGTTTTAGTTTTGTTTTGTATTTTTTCTTTTGATAAATTTTTATTATTATGTAAATCTTGTTTTTCCTTTAAGGCTTTTATGAGTATTGGTTCAGATATAGTTTTAATATTATCCATTTTGAGTATTTCATCTAAAAATATTCTAATTTCTTGAGAAGTAATATTACCTTTAATTGATAATTCTTTTTTATTGTTGTCATTTATTTGAATATCTGTTGAGAGTATCGCTTGAGCAAGTTTTGATTTAATAACTTGTAACTTATTCATATTTATTGCAATATTTGTTTCTTCAATAGATATAGAGTCATTTTTAGTTTTTATTTTTACAAAACCTTGAGTATTAAAAGTCCCCTTACCACCTTTAAAACTTAGTGTATTTATATTTAATTTATTGTCTTTAAAACCTATACGGCTATTAATGTTTTGAAAATCTATGCCTAAAATATCGTTGGTAAATCTTCCGGAACTTATATTTAGGTCACCCGAAGTTTGGGGTTTAGATAGACTACCTGAAAAATTAAAATCCATATTTAGAATACCGTTTAACTGATTTGCTCCGGGTAAAAATTTATTAAATTTTTTTGTTTCTATATTTTGTAGTTGTAGATTTATGTTAAGAGAATCCTTTTGAGAAACTTTCATTTTATTTAAATCCATACTTGTTAATGGGATATTTGCGTATAATATTAATGGTGATAATTTAGGATATTTTTGATCATATAAGCTTAGGAGAATATTAAGAGAAGATAGTTTATTAGTGACTTGAGTTTTTAAATTAATATCTCCTAATGAAATATTTTCATAATTTAAGTTCTTGATTTTTAAATCTAAGTATGAGTCATTTTTGCTATCATAGGGTAAAATGCTGAAATTATCTAATAAAATCTTAGAATCAATATTTATAATACCTTGAATATTTAGATTTTGATTGAGTAATTTTAGGGTTTTATTGATATCGAGATTATTAATATTCAAGTCAAGTTTTAGCGTTTGATAATCTTTTGCAAAGTGATTAATTACAATATGTTGTTTGTCTGAATACAAATTAAAATTATTAATAAAAATATGATTGGGTTTAATGTTTACTTCCGAAATTTCAATATTTTCCCAATTAACTAAAGGATGGCTAATTTTTATTAAAGGTATTTCTGCTGTTATATTCTTGAAATTTTTTTCCCAATTTAGATTAGTTTCTAAGGCTATTTTATAATTATCAGATATTAATATCGATTTATCAAGGTTATTCTTTTCAGCATCTAATATGATTTTTGCAGTATTATCAATATTTTGAATTTTTATTTGTAATGTATCTAATAATTGTTGATTGTTTTTGATATTTTGAACAGCATTTATAGTTGTGTTTGAGTATATATTGAAAGATTTAAGGCTTTTAAGATATAGATAGTTTTCAATATTTTGAATACTGTATTCATTATATAAAATATCTTTTAAACTTATAAATGAATATCCTTGGAGATTGTTCCATTTACCTTTGGCATTTAAATAAATAAAAGCTTTAAAATCAAGAGTTTCATCATTCTTTATAAGATTGAGGTTTTGAGCAATGTTTTGAAATGTTTTCAAATATATCTTGGACTCTGATTTTATTAATTCTCTGTTAGAAAACTTGTAATTTCCTGAGATAGATATGTTATCATTGAAAAGCTCAAATTTATTTATATTGATTATATTGTTAGTATAGTCGCTTGTTATAAGAAATTTATCTATCTTTTGATTTGCAATCATAGAATCACGTAATTCTATCTTTGCTTGTGCATTCATTTTGTTAAGATTAAACCCCTTGCCTTGAATATTTACTTGTAGATTTAATCTTGAGATTAGATTATGTACAAATGTATTTATGTTGAGGTTTGTTGTGTTCAATTTAATGTTGAAATTTTGTTCTTCTTTTATGTTATCTATAAATACTTTTGCATCTATTTCTGAAGGAATATTTGTTGAATCATTTAACGTTAAGAATTTTAAATTACTTGCTAAAGACAATCTATTTAAGTTGTTAGTTATGCTTAGACTATCAATGAATGAATCATTAAAATAAATATTATTCAGAGTTATGTCATTTTGTATGTTCAAATCATTAAGTTTGGTTCCGGAACCATCAATTGATATTTGACCATTAATACTTAACTGTGGTATGGTCTTGATATTTGGTACAAACAATAATGGTTCAAAATTCTTTAACTTTAAGTTAAACCGGTAGTTATTAATTGCAGAAATATTCATTTCTTTTAATCTACCATTATGATTTATAATGCCATATAAATTTGCCTCAGCACTGTTGTGTACGAACTCCATAATTGCTGTAGTTTTATTGGGATATAGGTTTATTTTTGTTTTAAGAATTAAGGGTTCATTAATGCCGGGTATATCAATTATATCTTTAAAATCACTAAGATTTAATGGATTTAAGATTAAGTTTAATTCCCCTTTTTTAAGATTATCTATATTAGCATTTCCCTTTAATTTTATCATAGAATTATTAGTGAATATATCAAAGTGAGAAATATCTAAAATATTATCTTCTAAAGCTAAATCGCCATCTATTTTTTCAATATTTAGTTCTGGATTTAAGGTAGAGATATTTTCTATACATAATTTTGAGATAATTGTTTCATTGCTAAGCTTAAAACTTGTTTGTAAAAAATCTATTAGTATTCTATGGTTGCTGTCGTTTGTATGAAAGGTCACATTTGTTGAATCAATGATAATGTTTTTGATGTTAATGTTAAAGGGAGTTTTAGTTTTGTTATCATAAGGCTTGATTTTTTGTTTTTGTTGTTGAGGAAATACTTCAGTAAGGTTTAAATGAGATTGATGATTTGATTGATACCGGATGAGATTACCTGAGAGATTATATAATTTAATTTCATTAATTTGAAGCTGTTTGTTAAAGAGTTTTTTATAATCCCAACTAATGGTTAAACTGTCAAGTGTGATAATATTTTTGTTTAAACTATCAGCTAAATTAAGATTTGAAAATTTGAACTGAGTAAATAGATTACCTGAAAAGTTGTCATAAGAGATATATCCGTTTAATTTATTATTGATAATCTTCAGAGAAGACTTGAGTATTCTATCTTGAATAGTTTCAGAAAACCTTAAAGATAAAAACAATAAATTAAGAATCAAGATAAAGCTTGTTAAAATGATGATGAATTTATATTTAAGTTTTATTCTTTTATTTCGCATTTTAAAAAGCTTCTCCTATTGTGAGATAAAATTTTATACTACCTGAGGAATTAATAAAAGGTTTAGCAAAATCAGCTCTAATGATACCTATAGGTGTTACATATCTTAATCCTAATCCTAATGAGTAGAGTAAATCATTGCTCTGAAAATGAAATTCTTCATTCCAAACTTGCCCGCTATCAAATAATATAGCTCCATTAAAATTTTTGAGTATAGGAAACCGAGTTTCAAAGTTTAAAAGTAGTGAAGAACGTCCCCCGATTGCTTGTTGACTCTCATTATAAGGGCTTATTGTATTTCTATTAAACCCTTTGATGGATTGCATACCGCCTAAATAAAGTCTTTTTTCAAAAGGAATAGCCGGAGCATTATTAATTTCTTTCATTGCGTTTACGGCAATTCTTATTGCGTAATTAAATAACCAAAACCCGGGTTGATAATATCTGATTTCATTTTGTAATAAAATGTAATCATAAGGGCTTCGAAAGCCAACTCCCGCTATACCACCACCGGCAATTAAATGAATGCCTTTTATCGGGTAATCTTTTGGTGTTGAATAGTTTATATCTAATTGTGTATATACGGTTGATTGATTATATATATTTCTACTATCTTGATCGTTTATGATTTTTATATTCTTTAGTTTGTTTTGTTCTAATAAATGAGAAAAACTCATTGTCCAATAATTGATAGGTAGTTTATATGATAAAGAAGTAGCGTTTCCATACATATCTAAAGTGAAATTATCTTCTTTTTCTCTTTTAAAAAATGGACTGAGGCTTAGTTTTAAGCTTCTACGTATAAAAGCAGGTTGTGTCCAGACAAGTTGTAAATTTATTGGTTCAATAGCTGTTGAACGAAAGGAAATATCTTGTTGATCAGCTGTTTTTAATAGATTATGATGACTCAATTGTAATAGTGTTCTAAATCTCTCTATTTGCCCCCAGCCAATACCGGTTTGAATAGTCCATTTTGCCTTTTCAACCAGATTGATAGTAGGTTTAACAAAGTTTTTAGCATCAGTAAATTGTGGATAAATTTGTACAGATCTAAATATTCCTAATCTAATTAAATCGTTTTGATTTTTATTGATGAGTTTTGAATCATAAACTAATGAATCATTAATGGTAAGTACTTTTTTGATTGTTTTTTCTGAAGTATGATGTAGTCCTTTTATTTCTAAATCTTTGATATAAAATAATTCATTGGGATATACATTAAATCTTAAATCAGCAGTTAAAGAATCAAGTAAATCAATATGGTAAGTAGTTTCTGATTTTAAAAAACCGGAATTAATTAAATTAGAGTTTATTAATTCTTGGTCATAATTAATATTTGAGTCTTTAAAAATTGTATTTGGTCGTGATTTAACTTTGTCTTGACGAGTTATATTTTTTTTCTTGTTTATTTTTTCAGGAATTGCAATAGATGTTGAATCTTCAATTATAATAGATGAGTTAGCAATCCTTATAGGTGAATTTTCTTTTATATAATAAGATATTATTATTTCATTTTTTTTTAAATGTTTGACAGTAGCTTTAATTTCAGCATACAAAAAACCGATAGATTGATAATATCTGATTAGATTTTCTTTGTCTTGAAGGGCTAAATTAATATCAAATAGAGGTTTTTTTTGCCAAAAGAGGAGTTTTTTATAAAAAGGGTTTTGTTTTAGATTGAGTTGTTTTTTTAATTTAGTAGATGAAATAGATAATTTATTATGTTTTAATTGATTTTGAAGTGATATTTTGTTAATGTATAGAATGTTTTCAGGAGTAAACTCTTCTAAGTTTATTTCTGAATTACTGAGTAAGAAACTTATTGAAAGCAAAATTATTAAACTAAAAAATAGTTTTTTTTTCATATTATAAATAAATAGATTAAGCTCAAAGGAAATATATGATAATTTTTATATGGATACATTTGATATACAAATCTTTGTATATGTAACTAGAATTTACCGACACTAAAAAATTCTTTTACCGCCGGATGATTACAAGTTTGAACTTCATTTAAGGTGCCATGGAAAACAAGTTTACCTTTATCGAGAAAGATTATTCTGTCAGCGACTCTGTGAATGCTGGCGAGTTCATGAGTGACCATAATTATACTGATGTTAAGTTGGTTTTTTAAGTTTAGGATAAGTTCATCAAGGTTTGCACTGGTAATCGGGTCAAGTCCTGCAGAAGGTTCGTCAAAGAATAATATATCAGGATCTAAGGCTATTGCTCGAGCTAAGGCTGCTCTTTTTTTCATTCCGCCGGATAATTCTGATGGTAGCAGGTAAAGGGCATGAGATAGATTAACTAAGCTTAGTTTTTTTCTGATGATTTTTTTCCTTAAGCTATAAGAGAGTTGAGTGTGTTGTTCGAGGGGTATTGAAATGTTTTCGAATATATTAATAGAATTAAGTAAAGCACCATTTTGGAAGAGCATTCCAACTCTTTTAAGGATATTATAAAATTCATTTTCATCCATATCAGTAACTTCTTCTCCAAATATCTTTACTGAACCTGAATAAGGTTGATTTAATTTTACAATATTTTTCATTAAAGTTGTTTTACCACCACCACTAGAGCCGAGGATAACCGTTACTTCGTTATTATATATATCAAGAGAAATATCATTGAGGATAGTTTTTTCCCCATATTTTGCAACAAGATTTTTTATTTCGATTATGGGTTTTAACATTTTAACTCCGACTAAATCAAGTATATTAAACTAAAAATTGCATCCATTATAATAACACCAAAAATAGAAGATACAACTGCTTGAGTGGTTGCTTTGCCTACACCTTCAGCACCGCCTGTTACTTGAAATCCATAATGACTACCGATAATAACTATTTGCCAAGCGAAGACTGTACTTTTAATCAGAGTAATCATTAAATCTTTAATAGTAATAACCTCAATACAGGTTTTTAAAAATGCGATTGGTGAAAGGTTAAGTACAGTTACGGCAATAATTAATCCTCCAAAAATTCCTACAATAATTGAAAATAGTATTAATAAGGACATACAGATTGTAACCGCATGAAATTTTGGTACAACAATATAACGTATGGGGTTTAATGCCATCATTTTAAGAGCGTCAATTTCTTCAGTAACCTTCATTGTAGCTATTTCTGATGCAATGGCAGAACCGCTTCTACCGGCAAGGATAATAGCTGTTATT